>JAKFXU010000311.1 GCA_021731215.1 Rhodoferax sp. | reverse complement strand
GAGTACCACGGGGCCGGGTTCGAGCAGGGTGTAGGCTTTGCTGAGCGGGAGTGTTCTCATGCGTGCTCGGTCATCGCTTGCATTTGGTATCGAGGATTTGACCGCGAATACCAAGACGCAGCACCTGACTCCGCGTGCTGCGCACCCGCCCTCCCAGCACTCAGAGCCTGTCCTGAATTTTGTGTTTGAGGCATAACATGACCGATAGGACCATTTATGCCCAGCAAAACGAAGTTGAAGAACGCGGCCATTGCCGCCCGAAGTGCGGCACTGCCGACCATTCCCAAGGAATTGATTGACCAGTTTGTCACTGGTCCCATGAGTGCCGAGGCCGTCAATGCGGCCTCCATGGCCTTCAAGAAGGCTTTGATCGAACGCGCCATGGGCGCCGAGCTGGGCCACCACCTGGGCTACCCCACGGGTGCGCCCAAGCCCGAGACAGCGGCCAACCAGCGCAACGGCAAGAGCGCCAAGACGGTGCTGACCGGCGAAGGCCCGCTGCGCATCGAGGTGCCGCGCGACCGCGACGGCAGCTTCCAGCCTATCCTCATCCCCAAGCACGAGCGGCGCTTCACCGGTTTCGATGACCACATCATCGCCCTGTACGCGCGCGGCATGACGATGCGTGAGATCCAGGGCTTCCTGCTCGAATCCTATGGCACCGAGGTGTCCGCAGAGTTCATCAGCAGCGTGACCGACGCCGTGATGGCCGAGGTCACCGCCTGGCAGACCCGGCCCCTGGAGCCGATGTACCCGGTGGTCTTCTTCGACGCCCTGCGCGTCAAGATCAAGGAAGACGCCGTGGTGCGCAACAAGGCCATCTACCTAGCCCTGGGCGTGCTGCCCGACGGCAGCCGCGACATCCTGGGGCTGTGGATCGAAGGCACGGAGGGCGCCAAGTTTTGGATGAAGGTGTTCAACGACCTCAAGACCCGTGGCGTGGCCGACATCCTGATTGCCGTCACCGATGGCCTCAAGGGCATGCCGGAGGCCTTGGCAACCGTATTCCCGGCCACCACGCTGCAGACCTGCATCGTGCACCTGATCCGCAACTCCCTGGACTTCGCCTCGTGGAAGGAGCGCAAGGCCTTGGCGGCCGCCATCAAGCCGATCTACACGGCGGCCAATGCCGAGGCGGCGCTGGCCGAACTCGACGCCTTTGAGCAAGGCCACTGGGGCCAGAAGTTCCCCACCGTGGTGGCCGCCTGGCGCCGGGCCTGGGGGCATGTGATTCCCTTCTTCGCCTTCCCGCCGCAGATTCGCCGAGTGATCTACACGACCAATGCCATCGAGAGCATCAACGCCAGGCTGCGCAAGATCATCAAGACCCGCAGCCACTTCCCCACGGATGACGCAGCTACCAAGCTGCTGTGGCTGGCACTGCGCAACATCACGGCCGACTGGGGGCGGGCGGCCAAGGACTGGAAGGAGGCAATGAACCAGTTCGCCATCCTCTACGAGGATCGGTTCATCAAAGCCACTGCGTAGAATGAATCCGACTTGCCCGAAAGGGTTGAGTCGTTCAGCGCCTTGAACACAAAAATTCAGACACACCCTCGATGGCCCCAGACGCACTACCGGACAACAGACATCATGAGCAACATGCCCCGAAAAACATCCATCCAAATTGAGTGGCCTCTATTTTCCCCAAATCATGTTGTAGAAGACTGAATTGCCCAATACGAACTGATCCCGATTGGGATGTGATCCGCTGTTTGAGCGAGTCATATATCTCCAAAGGAAGCATGTGGATATCCCGTCGAATCTGAATCAAACCTAGCCCCTCCAAGTTACTTAGATAAGCTGGCAAATTCCCGGCGTATGCAATCTTTGTTTCGGGCGCAACTTCAATCTCTAGATCCCTCCAAGGCATAAACGCACCACTTTCCGGATTAACGAGCCTCGCGCTAACGAATGGAATGACTCCTGTTTTCTGTCTAATTTGTTGAAGCAAATGGGCTTCGTCAGGGGAAATGTTGTTAAGCACATTGACAAAACTTGGATGGGCTTGCGATTGCGTATCTATGTTCGATGCCTTTGTGAGGAGTTCTACATACAGCTCTCGCAGGTCTTTGTCAGCAACGTAGGCGAGTTTCTCGACCACCGGAACCCCAACCTCTGGCGGTATCGGAACAATCTTTTCTGTCGGGATTGAACTGATTTTTTCCCGATATCGATCTAGATTGGCTTTCAGCGAAATTCTGGTTCGTTCATTTAGGAGTTGAATGGGCCAGAGAATTGTGTTCCCAAAGCCTAGTATCGTGCTCAATGCTTTTCCAACTTGGGTCACACCGGGCTTCGCCAAGTCTCCATAAATCTGGGTGAGCAGCTTTTCGTCAGTGACTGCTTTGGCCAGAGCTGGAAGTAAATCACCGGACATGAATCCCCCTGAGTTGTTGTCTACTGCTCAATGTTATGTTCGCCCGTATTCTTTGCCAAGCTGACTGCTAGGGAAAGTCTGAACAAGTCCACCGATCATGCCGTAGCGCGTTGATTGAAGC
>JAKFXU010000004.1 GCA_021731215.1 Rhodoferax sp. | reverse complement strand
TCATCCAGGAGCGCGGCCGGACCGAGCGGGTGCCTCTGTCGCAGGTGTTGTACCTGAAGGCTGAGCTCAAATACATCACGGTGCGCACCCAGGCCCGGAGTTACATCCTGGAGGGCTCCCTGAGCGAGCTGGAGGAAAAATACCCCTCCCGCTTCGTGCGCATTCACCGCAATGCCCTGATTGCCAGGCACGCAGTGCGTGCGCTGGAAAAGCACCACGACCCGCAAGAGGGAGACGGCTGGGCGGTTCGGCTCAACGGCATCGATGAACTGCTGTTGGTGTCGCGGCGGCAACTGGCGGCGGTGCGGGACTTGGTGGCAGCGTGAAGACGGGTCAACCCGTGTTTCTGAGCCCGGCCGCAATGCCGTTGATCGAGATGTGAATGCCGCGCTGGATGCGCTCATCGGTCTGACCCGCGCGGTAGCGGCGCACCAGTTCGACCTGCAGGTGGTGCAGCGGATCGATGTAGGGAAAGCGGTGGCGGATGGAGCGTTGCAGCGCCGCATTGTGGGCCAGCCGCTGCTTGTCGCCGGTGATCAGGCCCAGTGCGGTGACGGTGCGCTGCCATTCGGTCTCGATGGCGGTGAAGATCTTTTTGCGCAGGCGCGCGTCTGCGACCAACTCGGCGTAGCGTGAGGCCAGCGCCAGATCGCTTTTGGCCATCACCATGTCCATGTTGGAGAGCAGGGTCTTGAAGAACGGCCACTGCCGGTACATCTGCTGCAGCAGTGCCAGCCGGTCCTTGGCGGCGCTTCGGGCGGCGCTGCTTGAACCCTTGGTCAGCAGTCCGGCGCCAAGCTCAGGTGCCAGTGGGTGCAGGAAGGTTTCGATCGCCGATCCAAACCCGTACCAGCCCGGCAGCGCCAGACGGCACTGGCCCCAACTGAAACCCCAGGGAATGGCGCGCAGGTCTTCAATTTTCTGCGATGCCTTGCGCGACGCCGGCCGCGAGCCAATGTTGAGCTCGGCGATCTCGCGAATCGGGGTCGAGTCAAAAAAATACGCGGTGAAGCCCGGCGTCTCGTACACCAGTTTGCGGTAGGCCGCCATGCTGCTGTGGGACAGTTCGGCGGCGGCCATCAAGAACGGCTTGCTGGCCGATTTGGTGGGCTGCAACAGCGTGGCTTCCAGCGTGGCGGCGACCAGCGTTTCCAGGTTGCGCCGCCCGATCTCGGGATTGGCGTACTTGGAGCCGATCACCTCGCCCTGTTCGGTCAGGCGAATCTGGCCGCGCACCGTGCCCGGGGGCTGCGCCAGAATGGCCTGATAGCTGGGGCCGCCGCCGCGCCCGACGGTGCCGCCGCGGCCATGGAACATGCGCAGTTGAATGGCGCGCGCGCCTGGGTTGGCTTGCGCGAGTTGGTCAAACAGTTCCACCAGGGCAAGTTCGGCCCGGTACAGTTCCCAGTTGCTGGTGAAGATGCCGCCGTCCTTGTTGCTGTCGGAGTAGCCCAGCATGATGTCCTGCTCGCTGTACTGGTCATGACGGCTGCGGGCCACCAGTTGCGCCACGCCCGGCACGGCATAAAACTCGCGCATGATGGGCGCGGCATTGCGCAGGTCTTCGATGGTCTCGAACAGCGGCACCACGATCAGGTCGCACACCGCTGCACCGAGCGCACCGGGCTGTTGCGAAGCGAGCGGGTCGTTCAGAATGCCCCGCAGCAAGCCCACCTCTTTTTGCAGCAACAGCACTTCGAGCAAGTCGCTGACGGTTTCGGTGTGGCTGATGATGTAGTGGCGGATGGCTTGCGCGCCAAAGCGCTCGCGCATGACTTTGGCGGTTTCGAAGATGGCGAGCTCACTCTGGCTGTGGGCCGAATAGAGCGCGCCCATGACCCGCAGCGGGCGGGCATCGTTGAGCAAATCGAGCAACAGCTCGCGCTTGGCGGTTTCATCGAGCTGGGCATAGCCCGGCTCGATGCGCGCCACGTTCAGCAACTCGGCCACCACCGCTTGGTGCTGGTCCGAGCTTTGACGCAAATCGACGCTGGCCAGATGAAAGCCAAATACCTCCACCGCCCGAATCAGCGGGTGCAGCCGCTGCGCGACCAAGGCGGCACCCTGATGGGCCAGCAGCGAGCGCTCGATGGTGCGCAGATCAGCCAGGAATTCTTCGGCGCTCTTGTAGGCGTTTTGCGGCGCCACGGCATGGCGCGCAGCGTCGCCGCCGGTCAAGTCCTTGAGCGCGGCGGCGAGCCGGGCATAGACGCCGATCAGGGCGCGCCGGTACGGTTCGTCCTTGCGGTGTTCGTTGTGGTCGGGCGATCGATCGGCCAGCGCCTGCATCTCAGGCAGGCAGCCCACCAGCATGGCCGACAGCGACAGTTCGCCGCCCAGGTAGTGCACCTCGGTCAGGTAATGGCGCAGCGCCACTTCGGCCTGGCGGCGCAGGGCGTAGTTGAGGGTGTCCGCACTGACATTGGGGTTGCCGTCCCGGTCGCCGCCTATCCACTGGCCCATGCGCAGAAAGCTGTGTACCGGCTGGTTGCCCAGCGCACGTTCGAGGTC
>JAKFXU010000449.1 GCA_021731215.1 Rhodoferax sp. | reverse complement strand
CGGCCGCGCCAATGACGCCCGCCATCAGCAGGGGCCACCAAGCCAGCATCCAGCCGGAGAACGCCAGCAGCCCGCGGGTAATGAGGGGCAGCTCGGCATTGAAGCCGGCAAATACTTTGGCGAACACGGGGATCACGAAAATGTTCAGGATCACCACCGCCATCGCCATCGCGATCATGACAAAAGTCGGATAGCGCATGGCCTGCTTGATGCGCTCGCGCACATCGCGCTCAAACTCCATGTGTTCGTTCAGGCGCAAGAACACCTCGGTCAGCTTGCCGGTCATCTCGCCGACCCGGATCATCGAGATATAGAAGGCGCCGAATACGTCCTGATGGCGCGCCAGTGCCGCCGACAGTTCGCGCCCCTGATCGAGGCTGGAGCGTATGTCCTTGAGCATCTCCACCATGGCCGGTTTGCTGGCCGAGGCCTGCAGCCCGGCAAAGGCCCGCAATATGGGCACACCGGCTTTGTTGAGCGTGTACATCTGGCGCGAAAACACCAGGATATCCTCCACCACCAGCGGCTTGCGGCTCAGGCGCGCCAGCCAGTTGTCGGCGCCCGATTCGGTCGGTGCCACCGCCATGGCGATGTGAACCGGTGCCACGCCAATCGACAGCAACTGATCCGCCACGCCGCCTTCGGTCATGGCCTCGAGCTGACCATTCACCGCTTCGCCCCGGGCATTGCGCCCACGCCACGCATAGATCGCCATCGGTTGTTATTCCTGCTCGTCCACGTCGAACCCGATGCGCAGCGCTTCCGCCAGCGAAGTTCGCCCCTGGCGCACCAGCGCCAAGGCATGATGGGCCAGCGTCTGCCCCTTCATGCGTTCACGGGCCAACTTCATGAACGCGGCCGGGTCCGAGCGGGAGGCGGCCTGGGTCAGCACGGCGTCCATCTCCAGCAACTCGTACACGCCTTGCCGGCCCGCATAACCGGTGCCGTTGCACGAGGAGCAGCCGCGCCCGCGCTGGGGCGACGGCGGCGTGCCGGTCTCGATCATGCTGCTCAGCCAGGCCTGCTCCTGGGCGTTGGGTTGCTGCGGCTCACTGCACTCGACACAATTCAGGCGCACCAGGCGCTGCGCGATGACGGCCTGCAGGGAAGTCGCCACCATGAAGGGCGGCACGCCCATGTCGAGCAGGCGAAACGGCGTGCTGATGGCATCGCGCGTGTGCAGGGTCGACAGCACCAAATGCCCGGTGATGGCGGCGCGCAGGCCGATTTCAGCGGTTTCGGTGTCGCGCATTTCGCCGACCAGAATCACGTCCGGGTCCTGCCGCAGCGTGGCGCGCAGCACGCGCGCAAAGGTGAGCTCGATCTTGTCGTTGACCTGCACCTGGGTCAGGCCGGGCAGCCGGTATTCGACCGGGTCTTCGACGGTAATGATTTTGAGCTCGGCGGCGTTGATCTCGGCCAGCGCCGCGTACAGGGTGGTGGTCTTGCCGGAGCCGGTCGGCCCGGTGACCAGCACCAGCCCGGCGCTGCGCCCCAGCACTTCGCGAAAGCGCTTGAGCATGTCGGCTGGCATGCCGATATGGTCCAGGCGCTTCATGCCGGCGCCCTGATTGAGCAGCCGCATCACGGCCGACTCGCCGTAGTTGGTGGGCAGGGTCGACAGGCGCACGTCAATCGTGGCCTCTTTCAGGCGCACGCTGAAGCGCCCGTCTTGCGGCAGGCGCTTTTCAGAAATATCCAGGCCCGCCATCAGCTTGAGGCGCTGCACCAGCGCCGGGCCAATGCGTTTGTCGGCCTGGGTCTGGGTCTGCAAGACGCCATCGACGCGCACCCGGATTTGCAGCTCGGCCTCTTGCGGCTCGATATGCACATCGGACGCGCCGACCTGGGTCGCATCTTCAAACAGCGACTGCAGCAGCCGCACCACCGGCGCCCCCTCCAGGCCCACGCTGGCGCTCAGCTCGCCGAAGTCAACCGCGTCGCCCAGGTCTTTCTCCAGCGCGCGGGCCAGGCCGCTGATCTCCTCGGTGCGGCGATAGAGGCGGTCAAACGCCAGCGCCAACTGGCTCTCGGGCACCGCCGCAATGACAAGATTGCGTTTGAGCAGACGGGTCAGCTCATCAAAGGCAAATAAATCAAGCGGGTCGGCCAGCGCCAGCAGCAAAGTGTCACCCTTGTCTTCGAGCACCAGGGCGCGAAAACGGCGCGCCGCCGACTCGGGCAGGAGCTTGACCACGTCGGAGCGGAACGGAAAGGTCTTGAGATTGACAAACGGGATGCGCAACTGGCGCGCCAGCCCATTGGCCAGCAGCTCTTCGGTGATGATGCCGGTTTCAATCAACAAGCGCCCGACCTTCTTGCCGGTTTTGCGCTGCAACTCAAGGGTTTGCTGCAACTGCTCCTGCGAAATAAGACGCTGCTGCACCAGCACGTCGCCCAGCCGCTGCTTCTCAGGCCGGCCCGGCGCGGCGGCTGGACTGGGTGCTGCCGCAGAGGTTGGCGCTGCTGCCATGTTCATGGGCGATTCCTTGAGCTAGAAAAATTCAAAAATGGTAGCACG
>JAKFXU010000059.1 GCA_021731215.1 Rhodoferax sp. | reverse complement strand
ACCGCATGCGCATGCGCCAGGTGGCGCTGTTGCTGGCCATCGGCAAGAGCGGCACGCTGCGCGCGGCCGCGGCCGAGCTCGGCATGACACAGCCGGCCGCCACCAAAATGCTGCACGAGCTTGAAAACGCGCTCGGGCATGCGCTGTTCGAGCGCGCCGGGCGGGGCCTGAAGCTCACCGAATCGGGGCGCTGCACGCTGGGCTACTTTCAAGGGCTGCAAGGCAGCCTGGATGCATTGACACGTGAGCTCGACGGCATCGAGCAAGGGGGCAGCGGCAAGCTGTTCATCGGCAGCATCATGGCCGCCTCACCGGAGCTGCTGTCGGAGTCCTTGCTGCGGCTGCGCGAAAAGTATCCGCAGCTCGCCATCGAAATCATGGTGGACACCAGCGACCGCCTCACCGACGCCCTGCGCCGCGGCGACCTCGATATGGTGATCGGCCGCGTACCCGAAGGCGCGCTGGACGACATGGAATTCAAACCGGTGGCCGACGAGGCGCTGAGCGTGGTGACCGGCCCCACCCATCCGCTGGCCCACAAGCCCCGCGTGGCCTTTGCCGAGCTGCTCGATCACCCGTGGATATTGCAGCCGCGCGGCAGCCCCATGCGCGAGGTGCTGGAGCAGGAGTTCCGCCGCCACAAGGCCCGCCTGCCGCGCGGGCTCATCGAGACCTCGTCGATCCTCACCACCATGAACCTGCTGGTGCGCTCGGACATGATCGCGGTGATTCCGGCCGAGGTGGCGGCGTGCTACGAATCACACGGCATGCTGGCCTGCATCCGCTACGCGGTGCGGCAGCAACTGGGCGTGTTCGGTTGCCTCACGGCGCGGGGCCGACCGCCGAGCCCGCCGCTGGCGCACCTGTTGTCCTTGCTGCTGTCCCCTCAAGCGGACAGCGTCAGGTGAGGCACTCGATGCCGATCAACGAAGCCGCAATCTCCTGCGTCAAGGGCTTGACCAGGTAGTTGCGGATGCGTCCGATGGACGCAGCCGTGGCCTTGTCCACCGACCAGGCCGACGAGGTCAGCATGTTCAGCTGCAGCTCGGCCTGCGGCTGCAGCCGGTCGCTGAGCGCGCGCGCCACCTCGAAGCCGTTCATGCCGGGCATGTTGATGTCGAGAAACACCACGGTGTTCACGCTCACCTGGTCCTGCAACAGGAAATCGAGCGCGCTTTCACCGGTCTCGAAGATCCGGATCTCGCCGCCAAAGCCCGCCTTGCGCAGCGCGATCTCGTGGAAGAAGTTGTCGTTTTCGCTGTCGTCGATCAGGACGACGCGCTGCACGTTGTATGGGTTCATGGGGTGGGCCCTGCTGCGGCAGGCTCGATCGCCCGGGCGTGGCCAGGCAGGATCACGCAATAGCAGTTGCTGCCGTCGGATTTGAGTTCGATCTGCAACTCGCCCTGGTGCAGATCGATGATGTGGGAGGCGATGGACAGGCCCAGGCCCAGTTCGCGAACGTCGTTCATGGCGCGCTTGCGGGCCCGACGGGCCGACACCGGACGAGCCGCGCTGCCTGGCGTGTCGACCGAGGGAAGTTCGTGGCCGAGCCGCTGCGTCGTGATATCCACCCGGTGGGTGAACAACTCTTCTTGCGACCGGATGCTCACCCGCCACTCGCCCGCTGTGCGGTGGGCAGATGCGCCTGATTGCGTTCATCACCCACAGCGCCGATATCCGGCAAATACTGAACCACATCGGGGTTGACTCGCAGCCCCTGCACATCTCCCCGGCACGCGGGCCGCCGCTGTGGGAGGGCTGTGATGTGCAGGTAGGTGAGGGCACCCAAATCGAGCCAGACTGGGATTTGGCAACGCAACCGGCACCGGACTACGAGGTCGATCAGCGCGTCAATTGGTGACTGAGCAAGGCGGCGATTCAGATGCGCTGAGGAAAGCGACTGCGTCTGTGGCCGGCCGCCAGCCGACTCGCGCCCAGCGGGCTCGCCATTGAGCGGCTGCGACCGCTCAAATTGCACAGGTCAAAGGCGTTCGGGTGCCTCAAACCCATGCCATACTTGCCTTCATGCGGTTGAATTTCCTATCCGCAGCAGGCGGACGCGCTGCTGAACTGCGAGAAGAAACTCATCCTGACACCCGGCGCGACACATTTGTTTGAAGAACCGGGCACATTGCAATAAGCAGCGCGCAGCGCGGCGGACTGGTTTGCGCGGCATCTATAGCATCTGGGGGATGAACATTTTGTGCTGACCCGTTTGATTTGTTTGTGGCCCCGTCATACACACGACGAATTTCATGCGCTTCAAAGATGGCCGTCTGGGGTTTCATTTATTTTCTCCCCAATTTTTTCCCGGCAGGCGGCAAATAATTCGCTTTGCTCACTACTGGTTTACCGCTCTTGGCTTCCAGCGCCTTGCGCGCATTGCCAGCAACCGCCCCGCCTTCCTTCGGCCCCTCGTCATTCCGTGTGGAATTTGACTGAGAGAATCCATAGTAGTAGAGCCCGGTGGGGCTTGTGGGCAACTCGACACGAGTTGTCCACAAATCCACGGGGCGGCGTTTTGAACAAACAC
>JAKFXU010000419.1 GCA_021731215.1 Rhodoferax sp. | reverse complement strand
CATTGAAGCCGTGCAGAGCGACCCCGACACCTCCGAGTTGCACTTCGCGCTGGGCAACCTGTTTCGCCGGCGCGGCGAGTATGAACGCGCGGTGCGCGTGCATGAGCACCTGCTCTCGCGTGGCGACCTGAGCCTGGCCGACCGCCAGCGCGCACAACACGCACTGGCGCTGGACTATCTGAAAGCGGGTCTGCTCGACCGTGCCGAAGCCGCTTTGCTCAAGCTCGAAGGCACGCCGTTTGAGGCGCAGGCGCGGCTGGCCCTGTTGGCCAACTATGAGCGCAGCCGCGACTGGCCCCAGGCCGCGCAGATCGCCCAGAAACTGGCCAACGCCGGCCAAGGCAGTTTCAATGGCCGGCTGGCGCATTACCTGTGCGAACAAGCGGCTGCATGCCTGGTTGGCCAGGTGCCCGAAGCCGCCCGCGACCTGCTGCAAGAGGCGCTGACCACGGCACCTGGTGCACCGCGACCCCGCATCGATCTTGCCCGCTTGCTGGCGAGCCAGGGCAAGGCGCAAGACGCTTACACCACGCTGGTGCAGTCGCTTGAATCTTCCCCGGCCGCCATCCCCCTGATTGCTGCGCCGCTGGCCGAGTTCGCGCTCGCCGCCGGGCACGCGCTCGAAGCGCTGGAACGGCTTAAAACCCATTACCAACGGGCGCCCTCGCTGGACGTTCTCGACGCCATTGTGGCGCTTGAAGCCAGCGTGCAGGGACCAGCGCCCACGGCGCGCGACTGGTACGTGCGCCATCTCGAACATGAGCCGTCGCTGGTCGCCGCGGCCAAATGGATCGCCGGCGAAAAGCTCGAGCACGAGCAATTTCACCCCCAGGTACAGCGGGCGCTCGACCATGCCGTCAAACCATTGACCCGCTACCGCTGTGCCGCTTGCGGTTTTGAGGCCAAGCAACATTTCTGGCACTGCCCCGGCTGCCAGGCCTGGGACAGTTACCCGGCGCGGCGGGTGGAAGAGCTGTGAGGACACGCTGGCGAACCCATCAGTTGCTTATCTAGCCAAAGGACGGCCAGCCCGACCGGCATCCGGATGCGGGCGGCAAAGGCCGACGATACGCCCCGTCAAGCGCGCCAGATAGCGCGGCTGCGGCAACAGCAGTCTAGGCACCAGCGTCAGCAACGCCAACAACAAAGTGATCCAGCGCAAGCGCCAGGCATGCGCTGCGCCAAAGTACTTGCGCTCAAAAACCAGCTTCGACTGCGCATGGTGGTAGCCGCGAATGAATTCGGACTTGAGAGGGTTTGGACCCTTGACCGAGCCTCTTGAAAGATGGGTGATCTCGACCTCGGGCACCAGCACGATCTGCATCCCTTGTAAAAATACCCGCTGGCACAAGTCCTCATCTTCATAGTAGAGAAAAAAAGTCTCGTCAAAGAAACCGATTTTCTTCATCACTTCCATATTCAACAGCATCACGGCACCGCAAACAAAACCCACGCAACAAGGGCCCTCCGCTTTGGGGCCCTTGGACTCCCAGTGCGTTGCCGGCCAGCGGTAGCTGACCTCAGGCGTGCCATCGCGGCGAATCAAGTGGGGCGCAATGATGGCGGCATCGGAGAAGTTTTCTGCCGCCTGCAACATCCCATCCAGGAACTCGGGCGTGGGCAGGCAGTCTGGGTTGAGCAGCAAGGCGTAGCGGGTGGTGACGCTCGCCAATGCGCGGTTGTTGGCGGCGCCGAAGCCGAGATTGCGATCATTCCTTAGTAAGGTAGCGTTAGGCAGCAGCGCCGTGATCGCTAGCGACGTCGCATCCTCGCTGGCGTTATCTACCACTATCACATGGGGAAGATCGAAAAGGCAATTCACCAGGGCGGGAATGCAATGGCTGCTGTTGAACGCCACTGTTACCACAGTCAAATCGCCTACCGATACTATTGGATTCATTCGCAGTTCTCAAAAAATTGACCAATAAAGTCATGGTTTTTCAGGGGCAAGGGCATTAAGCCCTTTGACTTCCTTTTTTAACCCTGTCAGCTAGACTGAATCGCCCAGATCAGCACCCAATCAGGCTCATACCTGAACTGGAAACCCTCAGCCGCGAACCAGGATGCGATACTTGCACGGAGATGGTTGAAGCGTCGGCCCGATCAGGCGCAGGACACCCTCATTTTCCCCTAACCCGCTTACCCAAGACGCATGAATCCCGAAGTCATTGTCACCAACATCAAGAAACGCTTCACCGGCGTTTCGGGCACCGTCAATGCGCTGCTGCCGGTGCAGGCGCGTTCGCTGGCCATCGCTTACCTCGGCTCGGACATGCCGGGCGCTCGTCTTGCCGCCGACCAATGTGGCGAGCGCTTTGAGCGGCTGACGTTTTGGCAGGCCGTGCGGGTGTCGTGGTCGCGCCTGCCGGACGGCCGCAAGCGCATCTGGCATGTGCGGCGTGACCCCGAAATGATGCTGGCGATCTTCTTGCGCGGCGTGTTGCGCCTGCCGATTGCGCTGGTATTCACATCGGCCGCCAAACACCGGCATTCCTGGTTTCCACGCTGGCTGATTTCTAAAATGGACGGTGTGATTTC
>JAKFXU010000047.1 GCA_021731215.1 Rhodoferax sp. | reverse complement strand
GCATCGGTGATCATCATGGCCGCTTGCGACTCGAAGGCAGCCGCCGCGATGCGCAGCTCGGCCAGTGCCTCATCTGTGATCATGCCACCCCCCAAATTTGGGGCGCCAACGCCCGCCCAATGACCTTGTCGGCCTGGCGCAACCATGACAAACCGGGCCTGACGGCTTGGGCGGCCACGAGCGTCATGACGATGAAAAAACGGCAAAAGTCCAGCATCAGGCTGGCAACCATACTACAAACCGGTCATGCCATGGCCCGCGCCGATCTCAGTACCGTTTTTATCTGGGCGGGACGAACCCTTACTCCAGCCCGAGCTCCTGAATCTTGCGGGTGATGGTGTTGCGGCCAATGCCGAGTTTTTGCGCCGCCTCGATGCGCCGACCGCGGGTGGCGGCCAGGGCGGCGAGAATCAGCCGGGATTCAAAGCGGCGCGTCAACTCGTCCCATACATCGTGCCGACCGCTGGCCAGCAAGGCGATGGCATCGGCCTCTAGCCCCGACTCCCAGCCGCCATCACTGATGGGCGGCAAGCGGCCAGCAGCACTTGCGCTGGCCGAAGCCGCAGCCGCGGCTATAAGAGCAGACGAGTGTTCCTGCACCTGTTCCGGCGGGTGCTCTTTCGCAGCGTCGACGGCCACCGGCACGGGCCTGGCGACCTCGCCCGCAACACCCATGGTCACGCCGACTTCGGGCGGCAAATCCTTGGGTGCTATCACCTGCGCCGGCGCCATCACGGTCAGCCAATGGCACAGGTTTTCGAGCTGGCGCACGTTGCCGGGAAAACTGAATTGGCCCAGCCAGACCAGCGCGGCATCGGAAATCCGCTTCGGCTCAACCCCGAGCTGCGCCGCACTTTGCTGCAGGAAGTGGCGCGTCAGCATCGGTATATCTTCCCGGCGCTCGCGCAGCGCCGGCAGGCGCAGACGGATCACGTTGAGGCGGTGAAACAAGTCTTCCCGGAACGCACCATCCTTGACGCGCTGCTCCAGATTCTGGTGCGTGGCGGCAATCACGCGCACATTGGTCTTGACGGCGCTGTGACCGCCGACCCGGTAGAAGTGGCCGTCGCTGAGCACGCGCAACAAGCGCGTCTGCAGATCAAACGGCATGTCGCCGATTTCGTCCAGAAACAGCGTGCCGCCATCGGCCTGCTCAAAGCGGCCCCGGCGCATGGTTTGCGCGCCGGTGAAGGCGCCGCGCTCGTGCCCGAACAGCTCGGATTCGAGCAGATCCTTGGGAATGGCGGCGGTGTTGATCGCCACAAACGGGCCCTTGGCACGCGGCGAGTGCTTGTGCAAGGCGCGCGCCACCAGCTCTTTGCCGGTGCCGGACTCGCCGGTGATCATGACCGTGACATTGCTCTGGCTCAAACGGCCGATGGCGCGAAACACATCCTGCATGGCCGGCGCCTGGCCCAGCATCTCGGGCGCGTCGGCCATGCGTTCTTCCGCCACTTCCTCGCGCTGGCTTTCTTCCACGGCCCGGCGAATCAGCTCGACCGCCTTGGGCAGATCAAAGGGCTTGGGCAGGTATTCAAAGGCGCCGCCCTGAAAGGCCGACACCGCGCTGTCCAGGTCGGAGTAGGCGGTCATGATGATGACCGGCAGACCGGGGTACTTCTGTTTCACCTTTTCCAGCAGCTCCAGGCCCGAGCCGCCCGGCATGCGGATGTCGCTGACCAATAGCTGGGGGCCGCGCTCGTCGCCTTCGTCGCTGGCGCTGTTGAGCGCGCTCAGCACATCGCGCGCATTGGTGAAGCTGCGCGTGGGCAGGTTCTCGCGCAACAGCGCCTTCTCCAGCACGAAGCGGATGGACTGGTCATCATCTACGATCCAAATCGGTTTCATGTGTTTTCCTGATTAGTTGCTCGACTCGGATACAGCCTCACCCGCCCCGCCGGGGCACAGCAGCCCCTGCCGTGCCGCGCCCTCAAGGCAGCGGAATCAGGATCTTGAAATCCGTCTGCCCCGCCACACTGTCACACTCGATCAAGCCGTGGTGCTGCTGCACAAAGGTTTGCGCCAATGTCAGCCCCAGCCCCGAACCGCCTTCGCGCCCGGACACCAGCGGATAGAAAATTCGCTCCTTGATCGCCTCGGGTACACCCGGCCCGTTGTCGATCACATGCAATTCCAGTGCCAACCGATAGCGCTGTTTGCCAAAGGTGGTCTGGCGCGCGATGCGGGTGCGAAAGGTCAGGCAGGCGGCGCCGACCGCGATCTGTTCCGCCAGCGCCTGGCAGGCATTGTGGGCAATGTTGAGCACGGCCTGAATCAGCTGTTCGCGGTCGCCGCGAAATTCCGGAATCGAGGTGTCATAGTCGCGCACCACTTTGAGGCCCCTGGGGAACTCGGCCAGGATCAGCGAGCGCACCCGCTCGCACACTTCATGAATGTTGACGTCGCCCACCAGATGCGGGCGCCGGTGCGGCGCCAGCAGCCGGTCCACCAGGGTTTGCAGCCGATCGGCCTCGTGAATGATGACCTGCGTGTACTCGGTCAGTTCGGGCGACTCCATCTCCATCTCCAGCAGTTGGGCCGCGCCAC
>JAKFXU010000048.1 GCA_021731215.1 Rhodoferax sp. | reverse complement strand
GGCATGTCGGCCATGGCCTTGTCGGCAGGCTTCGACGGCATGGCCATAGACGCGCCTGGCGTATTGGCGGCTGGTTTGCCCATATCCATACCCGCCATGCCCGCCATGGCAGCATTTGCAGCGGGTTTGGTATCCATGCCGGGCATTCCGGCCATGCCTGAAGCATCTGCCGCACCCGAGGTACTGGCTGAGCCGCTCATGTCCATGCCCGCCATACCCATGTCGGCCATCGTACGTACCGGCTTCGGGCCCATTGCGGGTACTGGGGCGCTCATGCCCAACTCTGGGGCCAATGTTCCCAGTGCGTAGCCAATGCGTGCGATGGTAGGCACAAAAATGCTGTAAGCCTTGGCTTCCTTCGGTTGCACGATCACATCGTAGGTTTCACCATTGCCGATGCGGAACTCATCGACTTCGACCGGGCTCACGTTCTGACCGTCGGCCTGCACCACAGTCATGGGCAGGCCCGGAATCCGGACATCGAACATATTCATCGGCGAGGCGTTGATGAAGCGCAGTCGCACACGTTCGCCGGGCTTGAAAAGCGCGGTCCAGTTTTCGGCAGGCTTTTTGCCCGCCATCAGGAAAGTCCACTCGTCGCCGCCATCGCTGAAGTCGGTCGGGTCCATGCGCATCTTGGCCCATTCCATGCGATCATTCCAGATGGCTTCACGCGCCTTCTTGTCGGGTGCGTTGCGCAACTGGGCAAGGAATTGCGGCGTCGTGATTCGCCGGTAGTTGTAGAAACCATCAACCTTCTTCAGGTTCGCCAGCACCTGCTGCGGTGGCGTGTCGTTCCAGTCCGAAAGCATCACAATGTATTCACGGTCGTACTTGAACGGGTCGGGCGTGATCGGGTCGATGACGATGGGGGCGAAATACCCGGCCGCCTCTTGCAGCGCCGCATGGCTGTGGTACCAGTACGTCCCCGACTGGCGCAGCTTGAAGCGGTAGGTAAAGGTTTCTCCCGGCTGAATGCCCGGAAAGGTAACGCCGGGCACGCCGTCCTCGCTGTTGGGCACCAGTAAGCCATGCCAGTGAACGCCGGTGATTTCGCGAAGTTGATTGGTCACGCGAATAACGACTTCGTCGCCCTCGCGGAAACGCAACACAGGCCCCGGCATGGTGCCGTTGATGGTGATGCCCATGGCCGGCTTGCCAGTGATATTGAGCGCCGTTTCGGCAATCGTCAGGTCGTAGGTGCGATCAACGGGTACCGCGCCAATCTCAACAGCGCGCAGCTGTGCCCATGCGGGTGGAAGCGCCCCCAGGGCGCCCAAGCTAAGCAGCGACTGCAGCGATCTGCGTTTCAGTTCATCCATGGTGATCTTTTTTTGAATAAGTGACGGGATAGAAGTTGCGCCGACCGCGTCGGCGTTCCTTCTGTCCTCTGCTTACTGAGCAACTTCCATGCTGGTCACGACTATCGCGCCGTCCGATTTTTCAGCCTTGAATTTGACTTTGCTACCCACCTGGACCTTGTCCAGCAAGGCCGCGTCTTTGACCTTGAAAACCATGGTCATGCCGGGCATATCGAGGTTTTTGATATCGCCGTGCTTCAAGGTAATTTTCTGGTTTTCCTTGTCGATCTTGCGAACCTCACCTTCTGTCGCGGTAGCTGTTGCCGACGTGCCCATGGCCATGCCCGGCATGTTCATGCCCGCCATGCCGCCCTTGTCTGTGGGCGCCATCTTCATGCCCGACATGTCCATGCCCGGCATGCTGTCCTTGTTCATCGTGGTTTGGGCATAAACATTGGTTGCGAAAGCCGCTGCCAGTGCGAGGCTGCCAAGAACAGCGAAAGAATTAGAGATTTTCATAATGTGCTCGATTTCAATAAAGTTGAGAGATGATAGATTTACATCGAAAATGGGGTCAATCGGGGTGCAAAAACCCCGCAAAACGCTGTAGGTTTATGTGCTGTCATTAATGCTTGTGGCCTGCGGCCGCACCGGCTTTGGGCGCGGCTCCAGTGGCGCCAGCAGTTTCGGCGACGGTCACCAGGCCCTTCATGCCGGCGTCGTAGTGGCCAGGCTGCAGGCAGGCGAAGTCAACTTTGCCCGCCTTGGTGAATTGCCAGACGACTTCACCGGTTTTGCCCGGAGCGACCGTGACCATATTCGCATCGGCATGCTCCATTTCGGGCATTTTCATCATCATGGCGTAGTGTTCCTTGAGTTCTTTTGGTGTACCCAGCACCATTTCATGCTTGATTTTGCCGGAGTTTTTGACCACGAACCTTATCGTCTCCCCCTGTTTGACGGCAATGTCCGCCGAAGAAAATCGCATGTTGTCGGTCATGTCGATGTTGATAGTTCGGCTGACGTTGGCCGTCTTTCCAGGCTGACCGATGGCGACCTCGTCGTGACCGCCCCCGTGTGAACCAGCGGCAAAGGTTAGCGCTGATACAGCGGAAAGGGCAAAGGCAAGCGTGGCGGTACGAAGATGGTTTGTCATGAAAAGTCCTAACAGGCTGCTGAAATACCCTCCACCTTCACTCCTCGGTTGACGCCTTGCCACGACAATCAAGGCACCCCTACCGACCAGAC
>JAKFXU010000423.1 GCA_021731215.1 Rhodoferax sp. | reverse complement strand
CGCCATGGTCGATGCGCTCGACCTTGAGCACATCGAGCGCGCTCCAGATGTAGGCCGGTGGCCCTTCCTCGCCGGCATGGGCGACCAGGCGCAGGCCCAAGGCGCGGGCGCGGGCAAACACGCGGGCAAACTTTTCCGGCGGGTGGCCGATTTCGCTCGATGCCAGTCCGACCCCGACCAGCTTGTCGCGCAGCGGCAGCGCCTGCTCCAGACACTCGAACGCCTCGGTCTCGCTCAGATGGCGCAAGAAGCACAGGATCAGCGCGGCGCTGATGCCGAATTGGGCACGCGCATCAAGGCAGGCGCGGTGCAGCCCGTTGATGACGAGCTCGGTACTCAAACCATGTCCGGTATGGGTCTGGGTATCGAAGAAAATCTCGGCATGAACCACCTTATCGGCGGCGGCACGCGCCAGATAGGCGTGCGCCATGTCGTAAAAGTCCTGCTCGGTGCGCAGCACCAGGGTGCCGGCGTGGTAGATGTCCAGAAAGTCCTGCAGCTTGTCAAATTCATAGGCCCGGCGCAGTGCATCCACATCCGCGTAGGCCATGGCAACGCCGTTGCGCCGTCCCAGCGCAAACATCAATTCCGGCTCCAGCGAGCCTTCAATATGCAGGTGCAGCTCGGCCTTGGGCATCAGCCGCAATAAGGCCGGCAGCCGCTCGGGCGCAACAGGCTTCACTTTGAGCAGGGTCATAGCTTCTCCATCAGACGCGGGGCGGCCAGTATAGGGGGCGGCGCGACAGGCTTGCGGCGGCCCGGCGCGGCGGCTAAGATGCGGGCGCCTACAAAGCGTTCGGCCACGGTCTTCCTCCAGCAGATCGTCACGCCCGATTAATATACGCGCCACAAGAACGCCCGGAGCAGACCATGAAAAGACTCGTGATTGCAGTCGCCATCCTGGCTCAAACGTGGACGGTCGCGGCCTTGGCCGGCGAGCACGATCTGGTCAGGATCACGGTCAAAGCCTCGGACGGTTCCGACGTGCCATTGGAGATCGCGACGCCGGCTGGCAAAGGCCCCTTCCCCCCGGTCTTGTTCATCCACGCCAAACGCGGTTACGAAGGCGACGAACGCGCCCACGTGCGCGAACTCGCGGCCCAGGGTTTTCTGGTTGTCGCGCCCGACTGGCAGAGTGGCCGTTTCATTGAACGCTGGCCTTCGGCGCACCATCCCGACACCGAACTCGACGTCGAAGCCGGACTCGATTTCCTCAAGTCGATGCCCAATGCGTGCCAGCAAGCCGTCGGCATCGTCGGCCTGTCGCGCGGCCCCTATTACGCCATCCGTCTCGCAGCCAAGCGCGGTGCCGACATCGCCGCCATCGTCAGCTACTACGGCCACATGCAGAATCCCAACGCGCCCGAGCCGGAGCAGTTGTTCAGCATTGCGCCCGAGATCATGCAAATCAGCACGCCAGTGCTTTACTTGATCGGCGACGCCGATTACGAGCTGCGCCGCATCAACGGCGGGCGCGCCTTCTATGCGCTGTGGGAACGCGGTGTGCCGACAGAGTGGCAGCAATACCCGATGGCGCGACGCGCCTTCGACTTCCGTCCCGACCAGTCGCCGGAGGAGAAGATTGCCACGCGCCATGCGCGCGAGCGGGCCAAAAACTGGCTGGCCAAGTGGATGAATCTGACGCCGGAGATGCGCTGCAAGTGAGGCCATGACAGCCAGCTCGCCCACACTATAGTCGCGAGCCATGTTCCTCGCCTCCAAATTACTGTCGTTTGCCACCCAGCCGCTGGCCTGGGTGTTGGTCTTGCTGCTGGGCGCCCTGCTGTGCCTGCCACGGCGGCGTCAATGGGGCCTGCGCCTGGGTTGGGCCGCCCTGACGCTGCTGCTGCTGCAGGGCTGGGAGCCGCTGCCCGATGCCTTGTTGCGCCAGCTCGAAGCCCGGCACGCGGCGCCCGGCCCCGACGCCACCCTGCGGCCGTACACCGGCGTGGTGGTACTGGGCGGCGCGCTGGAGCCGGCCTACGTATCGCAGGCCAACCCGCAGCCGGCCTTGAACGACGCCGCTGAACGCATGACGGCCGCGGTGAGCCTGCTGCAACAAAACCCGCACTTGCGTCTGCTGTTCACCGGCGGCGAAGGTGAATGGTTTGCCAAGGGCCTGAGCGAGGCCGCTCGCGCCAAAATTTTCTTTGACAGCATGGGCGTGGCCGCGCCACAGGTGCTGTACGAAGCAGCTTCGCACACCACCTATGAAAACGCGGTGTTAAGCGCCACGCTGGCGGGCGTTGATCGGACCCAGCCCTGGCTGCTGCTGACCTCGGCCTGGCACATGCCGCGCGCCATCGCCACCTTTCGCACAGCGGGCTGGAATGTGACGCCCTATCCGGTGGACTTTCGCACCGGCCGGCAGACGCCGTGGACCCAATACTCGCTGGCGCTGGGCGCCAAGAAGTGGCAACTGGCCTTGCACGAACTGGTGGGCTTGCTGGCCTACCGGCTGGCCGGGCGGGCCTAGTAGTCCGTTGCGTCAATAAGGCCCACCCTCACCCCAACCCTCTCCCGGAGGGAGAGGGAGCAACAGCCGTAGGGTGGGCAAAGCG
>JAKFXU010000201.1 GCA_021731215.1 Rhodoferax sp. | reverse complement strand
GACGATCGCATCGGGCTGGACCAGGGCGCTGGCGTCAAACACGAGCTGCCGGCCAAAATGGAGCTTCAGCCGGTCAAACATGAAGGGCGCCAGCCCCACCAGGCTGAGTGCGCCGGTGCCCAATACCGCCAAGTGCCCGAGGTCGCGTGAGCGCGCTACTTGCCCGTCCTTGCGCGCCTTTTGCAGCTTGAGCTCGGAGGCGGGTAGATTGCGGTCCTGACTGCTTTGTTCCATGGCGGGGAGACTGTTGAGTTCTCCCCATTGTCATAAGGCAAGGCGCAAACTAAAGATCGATAAGAGGGCGTTTCACCCGCCACTTTCGCCCCGCGCGGCACCGGCCGCGCGGCAGCGCTTCAGAACCCCAGGCTGGCCAACAGCTCATCCACTTCAGACTGACCCGAAACCAGCTCCGGGTTGCCGGCCGGACTGACGGCGGGGCCGGACAAGGCCGGCTGGTAGGCCGCCTTCGGCGTTGGCGGCGGGGCTTTGACGGTGGCATCCGCCGGGGCGGTCTGAATCAGCAATTGAACCAGCTGCGATTCGATGTCGGCCACCAGATTGACGACCTTGGCAATGACCTGGCCGGTCAGGTCGTGAAAGTCCTGCGCCATCATGATTTCAGTCAAATGCTGGTCAATCTGTTGCGTCGACTTTTCGACGTCGGTCAAAAAGTTCATCACGTGGCCCTTGGCCACCGCCGCCACCGGGTCCCGCACGATCAAGGCGCCGATGCGCCGGGTTTGCGCCGCAATGTGATCGTGTTGCGCCTTGGCCTGGTCAACCCGGTTGAGCACTTTCTCGGCCGCTTCACCGGTCAGGCGCGCAATATAGGAGAGGCGGCTGCGGGCATCCGGAATTTCGCCGGCCAGGCCCTTGACCTTGTCGGTCAGGCCCAGTCCATTGAGGGCGTCATGCAATTGACGCGTGAGAATGCCGATGGATTGATGCACGTCGGGCGCTGGCGCAACGCTGGCGCCAGTTGTGGGGTGGATGCTTGGCATGGGTGTCACTTCAAGCCCTTCTTGGTCAGAATCAGGCTGACTTTGTCTTCCAGCGTGGCCTTTGTAAAAGGTTTGACGATATAGCCCGCCGCCCCCTGCTGGGCCGCCATCACGATGTCTTCCTTGCGCGCCTCCGCCGTCACCATCAACACCGGGATATGTTTGAGCTTTTCATCCTTTTTCATTTCGGCCAGCAACTGAAAGCCGTTCATATTGGGCATATTGATGTCGCAGACGACGAAATCAAAATTGCTGTTGCGCAATTTGTGCAAGGCCACCACCCCATCCTCGGCCTCATCGACCTCGGGGTAGCCCCCTTCCTTGAGCAGGTTGCGCACGATTCGTCGCATGGTGGAAAAGTCGTCGACCACCAGAAATCGAAGCTCATTGGCCATGGGTGACCCTTTCAATGGCGTGGGTTCGAACGGCTTTAAGTATGTAACTATTCATGAGGCCTCAATGCTACTGGCGGACTTCCACCTTGACGTCTGCCGCTGGCGCCGGCTCGGGCTCTGGGGCCGGCGCTGCGCGAGCGCTTCCCATGAGCCGTTCCTCGGCTTCCCGCGTCATCACGGTGATGCTGATTCTACGGTTTGCCGGGCCCAGCGGATTGTCTGCCTCCAGCAAAAGGCTGGACGCCAGCCCGACCACCCGTGCCAGCTTGTCGTCGGGCATGCCGGCGGCCACCAGTTCCCGGCGCGACGCGTTGGCCCGATCCGACGACAGCTCCCAGTTGCTGTAACCGCGTTCGGCGCTGCTGTAGGGCGCACGGTCGGTGTGCCCGTCCAGACTGATCTTGTTTTCAACGCCGTTCAAGGCGGCCCCGATTTCGCGCAGGATGTCGCGCATATAGGGTTTGACCACGGCACTGCCGGTGTCGAACATCGGGCGTTTTTGATCGTCGATGATCTGTATCTGCAGCCCGTCGGCCGTGGTCTGGAGCCGGATTTGCGAGCTGAATTCGAGCAGTTTCGGACTCTTGGCAATCACATCGCTGATCTTGGCGCTCAGGGCCGCCAATTTCTTGGCGTCTTGCTTGGCCACTTCGGCCTTCAGCGCGTCATTGAGTCTTTTTTTCTGGATCGGGTCGCTGCCCTCGCCGCGCAGCGCCTGGCCGGCGAGTTGCGTCAGATCCGCGCCGCCACCGGGCAGAATGCTGTTGCTGGCGCCGGCGCCGCTGCCGCCTTGCATCGACACCTTGAGCGGCGCATTGAAATAATCGGACAGGCCTTTTTTGTCGCCTTCCGAGGTCGAGCCCAGCAGCCACATCAACAGGAAGAACGCCATCATGGCGGTCACAAAGTCGGCGTAGGCAATCTTCCAGGCGCCGCCATGCACCGCATGGCGGCCTTTTTGGGGCCGCTTGATGATGATCGGCTGCAGCTTTTTTCCGTCCCCAGCCATATCAATTCAAGCCGGGTTTATTTTCTGCCGCGCACATGACTTTCCAGCTCGATAAAGGTGGGGCGTTCGGTGGAAAACAGCACTTTGCGACCAAATTCAATCGCCGTCGAGGGGTTGTAGCCCTGCATGCTGGCCAGCAAGGTGGTCTTGATGCACTGCAATTC
>JAKFXU010000203.1 GCA_021731215.1 Rhodoferax sp. | reverse complement strand
GCCGGGTGCCCATTACTGCCAAGGTGGTGGCCAACATGCTGCAGGCCGTCGGTGTCGCCCGCGTCTTGACCATGGATTTGCATGCGGACCAGATTCAGGGCTTTTTTGACATCCCGGTCGACAATATTTATGCCTCGCCGGTTTTGCTGGGCGACCTGCGCCAGAAGAACTATGAAGACCTGATTGTGGTGTCACCCGATGTCGGCGGCGTGGTGCGGGCTCGTGCCCTGGCCAAGCAACTCGACTGTGACCTCGCCATCATCGACAAGCGTCGCCCCAAAGCCAATGTGAGCGAGGTGATGCACGTCATCGGTGAAATCGATGGTCGCAACTGCGTCATCATGGACGACATGATCGACACCGCCGGCACCTTGGTCAAAGCCGCCGAGGTCTTGAAGGAACGCGGCGCCAAGAAGGTTTATGCCTATTGCACGCACCCCATTTTTTCGGGGCCGGCGATTGAGCGCATCACCCATGGCGATGCGCTCGACGAGGTGGTGGTCACCAACACCATTCCCTTGAACCGGGCGGCGTCGGCCTGCCAGAAGATTCGACAACTGACGGTGGCGCCGCTGATCGCCGAGACGATCCAGCGCATTGCCAAGGGTGAGTCGGTCATGAGTTTGTTCTCGGATCAGGAAAACCTCTTTTGAGGTTTCTATAAATTTTTTTGATCCGGGCAAAAGCGGGCTCGCGCACGAATAATCACGTGCGTTGAGCCTTTTTAAAATCGGAGTCACACTGGTCGCGGTGGACTCTTTCAGGAGTTGATACTATGAAATTCGTCGCTTTTGAGCGCGCCAAGCAGGGCACGGGTGCGAGCCGCCGTCTCCGCATCACCGGTCGCACACCTGGCATCGTCTATGGTGGCGCCGCCGAACCCCAGCAGATCGAGATTGACCACAATGCGCTGTGGCACGCCTTGAAGAAAGAATCGTTCCATGCCACCGTGCTGGATATGGAGATGGGCGCCGACGTCAGCCAAGTCTTGCTGCGTGACGTGCAAATGCATCCGTTCAAGCAGCTCATCCTGCACGCTGACTTCCAGCGCGTCGATGCCAACACCAAACTGCACATGAAGGTGCCTCTGCACTACAGCGGTGATGAAAACTCGCCCGCCATCAAAACAGAGGGTTGCATTGCCAACCACGTGGTGACCGAGATTGAAGTGCTGTGTCTGCCCAAGGACTTGCCCGAGTTCATCGCGGTGGATTTGAGCGGCTTGAAAAAAGGTTCCTCCTTGCACCTGTCAGATGTTGTTCTGCCCAAGGGTGTGACCGCAGTTAAGCGTGGCAATAACAACCCGGTTCTGGTGTCGGTGGTGGCCGTTGCTGGCGCAGAAGTAGTTGCACCAGAAGCGGCAGCCGCCGCTGCGCCCGCAGCGGCTGGCAAGGCAGTGGCTGGCAAGGCCGCCCCTGCAGCCAAGGCTCCGGCTGCGAAAGCACCGGCCGCCAAGAAGAAGTAAGCTTCAACCCACTGGCACCAACGGCCCACTTCGGTGGGCCGTTTTGCTTTTTTTCTGGAATTTTTCCCCCGCCCTCTCCCTCCCGCTTCACGGCTTGGAGCGCAGGTGTTGGTAATTCGCAGGGTGGGCAAAGCGCAGTGTGCCCACGGACGCACATTCCAGGATGTAGCACTCGCCTGGTCACTGCCGTGGTGGCTGACACCCGTGGGCACGCTGCGCTTTGCCCACCCTACCCGGTTCCTCAACGCGGCGCGGGTACTTGATTCCTTCAAACACCTGGCCCAATGTGGCAGTTAGCTCCCTTTCGCCCGGCGGGGCGAGAGGGTTGGGGAGAATGAGGGAGCAACCCCGAGCAATAGAAAACCAGCAGAACACGCCACATCAGTTTGAATCGCACCCTAGTTGCCCCGATAATTTGCGCATGATCAGACTTTTGGTTGGACTGGGTAATCCCGGTCCCGAATACGAAGCGACCCGCCACAACGCCGGTTTCTGGTGGCTCGATGCCGTTGCCCGCGAGCTCAAAACCAGTTTCGTGATGGATAAGAGCTACCACGGCCTGGTGGCGCGAACCAGCGTCAACGGGCAAGCGGTCTGGCTGCTGAAACCGCAAACCTATATGAACCTGTGCGGCAAGTCGATTGCGGCGCTGACCCGTTTTTTCAAAATTGAACCGCAGGAAATACTGGTGGCGCACGATGAGCTCGATATCGCGCCCGGCGAAGCCCGGCTCAAGCTCGGTGGCAGCCACGCCGGACACAACGGTTTGCGCGACATCCATGCCCAGCTTGGCACCGATGACTACTGGCGCTTGCGCCTGGGGGTCGGGCATCCGGGTATCAAGTCCGAGGTCATCCACTGGGTGTTGAAAAAACCCTCGCTCGATCACCGGATTGCGATCGATCAGAGCATTGCCCGCGCGCTCACGGCGCTGCCGCACTTGCTGGCGGGCGAGATGGATAAAGCCACCATGCTGGTGCATACCAGCAAGCCGCTGCGGCCCAAACTGCCCAGGCCAGAAAACCCGGCGCCCTGAGCCCAACCTCGCCCAACGCCCCCAACCGGAAGCCAACCATGCCAGGCCCGACACTGCACGCTCTATTG
>JAKFXU010000369.1 GCA_021731215.1 Rhodoferax sp. | reverse complement strand
GATGGCGGGATTTTCATTGCGGGCCAGACCGGCCATCCATGTGACCTGCAATGGGACAGTAGTTTCGCGCGGCATGGACCCCGGTCGGGTCCGGACGACGGCGACCCCAGGATTGCCCCACCCACCACGAAAAAGCCGCAGCAGCGGTGAAGCTGGTGCGGCTTTGAAGAAACGTCAGCCCGCAGGGCTGCAAACAGTTTTAAGCGCGGGCAGCGCGCAGATTCATCGAGAAATCACGCAGTGCCGCGATCCCGCTTTCCTCAGCACGGCGGCACCAGGCCTGCAGCTCGCTGGCCAGCTGTTCGCGCGAGGCTGAGGTCGACAACCACATCTGGCGCAGCTCTTCACGCATGGTGACCATCTTGTCGAGCACAGGGTGCTCGGCACGCGCCTGGGCGATCTGCGGCTTGGCCGCTTCAGGCACCTTGTCGTCGTCGCGGTGCAACCAGCGGTTGGCGGCTTTGAGCACCGAGATATCGGCCTTGCGCGCCTTGAGCGCCTCAAGTTCCATCTGTCCGGCACGGCGCAATTCGCGCGCGAACCCCGCCATCACTTCATAACGGTGGGCGATCAGCGCTTCCAGCGTTTTCTCGTCAGCCACCGGCTGGATGGAGCCGAGTGTCAGCTTGGGCGGCACCTTCTTGACCGTCGCGAGGCCGACTTTTTCCATGGCGCGGATATAAACCCAGCCGATATCAAACTCGTACGGCTTGACGGAAAACTTGGCGGCAGTCGGGTAGGTGTGGTGGTTGTTGTGGAGCTCTTCTCCACCAATCATGATGCCCCAGGGGGAAATGTTGGTGCTGGCATCAGGTGCCTCGAAGTTGCGGTAGCCCCAGTAGTGGCCGATGCCATTGATGATGCCGGCCGCCGTCACGGGAATCCAGGCCATTTGCACCGCCCAGACGGCGAGGCCCGCTGCACCGAACAATGCCAGGTTGATGATCATCATCAAGCCCACGCCCTGCCAGCTGTAACGGGTGTAGAGATTGCGCTCCAGCCAGTCGTTCGGCGTGCCGTGCCCGAACTTGACCATGGTTTCCTTGTTCTTGCTTTCGGCACGGTACAACTCGGCACCTTGCCAGAAGACCTTCTTGATGCCGTGCGCCTGGGGGCTGTGCGGATCCTCAATGGTTTCGCATTTGGCGTGGTGCTTGCGGTGGATGGACACCCACTCCTTGGTGACCTGGCCGGTGCCCAGCCAGAGCCAGAAACGGAAAAAATGCGAAGGAATCGCGTGCAGGTCCATGGCGCGGTGCGCCTGGTGGCGGTGCAGGTAAATCGTCACACTCGCAATGGTGATATGGGTCGTCACCAGGGTGTACAGCACGATTTGCCACCAGCTGGCGGCAATCAGGCCGTTGGCCAGCCAGTCAAGGGCGGCATCAAACAAAATCATGAGAGTCCTTTAAACAATCTGTAACAGCGCCCCGCAAAACCGGTGAAAAGAACCCGGCTGGGCTACTTTTCTATTGTAGGCGGGGTGGACTGAATCACCAAACCACGGCGGTCAAGAAACCCGGGATTACGGTAAAAGTCCGGTAAATCCCTGAAAAGTCTTCAAAAATTGGATTTGGGCGGCTTTACGCCGCCAATGGCTTCAGGCTTTTTGCCAAACTGCGGCAAAAAACCCGTCGGTCTGATGCAGGTAGGGCCACAGGCGCAGATACGGGCCGCTACAAAGTTTTGCCGCGCCTTCCACCCCAAGATGCGTCAAAACGTCGCTTGCTTCAAGAGGCGCAAAATCTTTATTTGCGGCCGTAAAAGCCTCGGCAATGGCTTCATTTTCGTCGCGCAACACGCTGCAGGTGGCATAAACCAGGCGCCCGCCCGGTTTGAGCAGACGGGCGGCGCTTTGCAGGATGGCGGCCTGCTTGGCAGTCAACTCTTCGATGGCTTTGGGCGTCTGGCGCCACTTGAGGTCGGGATTGCGCCGCAGCGTGCCCAGCCCGGAGCACGGTGCATCGATCAGCACACGGTCGATCTTGCCGGCCAGGCGCTTGATGCGGTCGTCACGTTCATGCGCTATCGCCACCGGGTGCACATTGGACAGGCCGCTGCGCGCCAGCCGCGGCTTCAGGGCATCCAGCCGGTGACCCGAAGTGTCGAAGGCGTAGAGGCGCCCGGTGTTGCGCATGCTGGCGCCGAGTGCCAGGGTCTTGCCGCCGGCGCCGGCGCAAAAGTCCACCACCATCTCGCCGCGTTTGGCATCGACCAGCAGGGCCAGCAGTTGCGAGCCTTCATCCTGCACCTCGATGGCGCCGCGGGTGAAGGTGTCCAGCTTGTTCAGCGCCGGCTTGGTCGTCAGACGCAGGCCCCAGGGTGAATACGGCGTTGCCACGGATTTGATGGCTGCCCGCGCCAGCTCCTTCTGGACTTCAGCACGTTTGTCCTTGAGTGTGTTGACGCGCAGGTCAAGTCCGGCTGGCGCATTGAGGCTCTCGACCAGCGGCCAGAAGTCGTCGCCGAGCTGGGCCTTCAGCGGCTCAACCAGCCAGGCCGGCAGGTTGTGCCGGTGCAACTCCATCAAATCTTCGGGCTTGACCTGGTCGCAGCGTGCCAGCCAGTCCTTCTCCTGGTCGCTGAGCGCACCTAGCAAAAAGTCGCGCTCGGCGGCAAAGCCCAGGA
>JAKFXU010000502.1 GCA_021731215.1 Rhodoferax sp. | reverse complement strand
AACGTCAGCCGCATCAAGGGCAGCCATGCCGCCCTCAAGTCCGGCATGCTGGCGGCCGAGGCTGCTTTTGCTGCGCTGGCAGCCGAGCGCCAGCACGACGAACTGAGCGCCTATCCGGAGGCGTTCGAGCAAAGCTGGCTCCACACCGAGCTCAACAAGTCGCGCAACTTCAAGGCCTGGTTCAAGCACGGCCTGATGGTGGGCACGCTGATGAACGGCTTGGAGCAGTTTGGATTGAAGGGCAACATGCCCTGGACCCTGCGCCGCGACAAACCGGACCATGCCTACCTGAAACCGGCCGCCGAATGCACGCCCATCGTCTACCCGAAACCGGACGGCAAGCTCACTTTTGACCGCCTCTCCAGCGTCTTCATCAGCAACACCAACCATGAAGAACAACAGCCGGCCCACTTGACGCTCAAAGACGCCTCGGTGCCGGTATCGATCAACCTGGCCAAGTTTGCCGGGCCGGAGGCGCGCTATTGCCCGGCCGGGGTATACGAGTTTGTCAAGAACGACGATGGCTCAGATCGTCTGCAGATCAATGCCGCCAACTGCGTGCATTGCAAGACCTGCGACATCAAGGACCCGACGCAAAACATCGTCTGGGTCACACCAGAGGGCGGCGGCGGGCCGAATTACGCCGGGATGTAAGTTCCGCCAGCGGGTAGAATCCACGCGGTCAGGAGAGAGCACTCCCAGAGAGTGCCGCCGAAGGCGCAGGAAGCCCGTTCACGCGGGTTCTAAACGCTCAGGCAAAAGGACTGGCACACGCCTTGCAGAAGGCGTTCCTCACTGGAGAGAGACTGCATTCAATGCAGTCCACCGAAGGAGCAAACCTGGATCGCCAGGTGAATCTCTCAGGTAAAGCGGACAGGGAGGGCAGCCCATGGCCGTTGGTCATGGAATTAGCATTGCCCTTACCCGAAGTTCGCCCATGACCACCACGCCTGACAACCTCCTGAAAACTCCGCTCGACGCGCTGCATGTGTCGCTGGGCGCCCGCATGGTGCCCTTTGCCGGCTATTCCATGCCGGTGCAATACCCTGCCGGCCTGATGGCCGAACATCATCACACCCGCACTTGTGCCGGACTTTTTGATGTCTCGCACATGGGCCAATTACGACTGGTGGGGCCAGAGGCAGCTGCCGCCTTTGAAACCCTGATGCCGGTCGACGTGATTGACCTGGCGGTCGGCAAACAGCGCTATGGTCTACTGCTAAATGACGACGGTGGCATCATCGACGACCTGATGTTCTTCAACCGCGGGGTTGACATTTTCGTCATCGTCAACGGCGCTTGCAAGGTTGGCGACATCGCCCACATCCAGGCCAAAATCGGCAGCCGCTGTGAAGTCATCCCGATGCCCGAGCGTGCACTGCTGGCGCTGCAGGGTCCGCAGGCCGTTACAACCCTGGAGCGTCTGGTGAGCGGCGCGAGCAAGCTGGTCTTCATGACTGGTGGTAGTTTCCCTTGGAACGGGGGCGATCTTTTCATTACCCGCAGCGGCTATACCGGCGAAGACGGTTTCGAGATCTCGGTACACGAATCCCAAGCCCAAGCGCTGGCTGATGCTCTGTTGGCCCAGCCGGAAGTCAAGCCCATCGGCTTGGGGGCGCGCAACTCACTGCGTCTGGAAGCCGGGCTTTGCCTGTACGGCAACGATATTGACAGCACCACGACACCGGTTGAAGCCGGTTTGAACTGGGCCATGCAAAAAGTACGTCGCGCGGACGGTGCACGCGCTGGCGGATTCCCCGGTGCGGCCAAAATTCTGGCCCAACTCGCGGGTGGCGCCGGCGCTGCGACCAGAAAGCGTGTTGGCCTGATGGCACTGGAACGCATCCCCGTGCGCGACCACACAGAACTGCAAGACCTCAGTGGCCAACGCATTGGCCAAGTCACCAGTGGTTTGCTGGGACCCACCATCGACAAACCTGTCGCCATGGGCTATGTCAAGCCAGAATTCGCGGCGCTGGGCACCCGAATCAACGCCATCGTGCGCAGCAAGGCCGTACCAATGGAAGTGGTGGCCATGCCGTTTGTGCCCAATCGCTATTTCCGTGGTTGAGCCGGTGCATTCAGATCACCCGGAACATTCCTGCATCACCTGACAACTGTTCAACCTCAATAGCTTTTTCATTTTTCTTGGAGAACCTCATGACGATCAAATACACCCCTGACCACGAATGGCTCAAGATCGATGGCGACACCGCCGTCGTCGGCATCACCCACCATGCGCAAGATGCACTGGGTGACATCGTGTTTGTCGACTTGCCCGAAGTGGGTAAATCCTTTGCCGCCACCGAGGTGGCTGGTGTCGTCGAGTCCGTCAAGGCCGCCGCCGACATCTTCATGCCGGTCACGGGCGAGGTGCTGGAGGTCAACGAGGCGCTGCGCGCCGACCCGGCGCTGGCCAACACTGACCCGATGGGCGCCGGCTGGTTCTTCAAGGTCAAGCTCAGCAAGCCCGCGGAACTGGCGGACTTGCTGGATGAAACCACCTACACCACTTTGTCAGCCAAGGCCTGAGCCTGGCTAATCCCCTGTAAGCCCTGCAAGCAATTCAGGCCGAACTGCTTTATCGAGTCCACCATGCCCACATCAACCGTCATCTCTCTCGCCGAACTTGAAAACACCTCGGAATTCC
>JAKFXU010000219.1 GCA_021731215.1 Rhodoferax sp. | reverse complement strand
GGCCAGGGAGTACCCGCTGGACCTCGCCATCGTCGACTTGGGGCTGCCCAAGCTGAACGGTTTGACGGTGGTGCAGACGCTGCGCGCCGAGGGCCGAACGCTGCCCATTCTGATCCTGACCGCGCGCGGTAGCTGGCAGGACAAGGTGCGGGGGCTGGAAGCCGGCGCCGACGATTATCTGGTTAAACCGTTTGAATACCCGGAGCTGGCGGCTCGCGTCAAGGCACTGCTGCGGCGCGCGCTCAAGGCCACGTCCGATGTGCTCACGCTGGGCGCGTTGAGCATCGACTTTTCGGCCCAGAGCGCCCGGCTCAATGAGGTGATGCTGGAACTGACCACCTTCGAGTACCGGGTGCTTGCCTACCTGGTGCGCGAGCGCGCCCGGGTGGTGAGCAAGCAAGAACTGTCTGACTACCTGTACCCGCACGATCAAGACCGTGACAGCAATGTGCTGGAAGTTCTGGTCGGGCGACTGCGGCGCAAGCTCGACCCGGATGGCACACTGGCGCCAATTGAAACTCTGCGCGGGCGGGGCTACCGCTTCGTCCTGCAGTGAAGGCACCCCTGTCCATTCGGGCGCGGCTGGTTTGGGGTGCGGCCCTGGTGTTGCTGGCCTTTCTGGCGGGGGCCGGCTGGGCGGTGCAACAGGCCTATACCGACGCTGTGCGGGCGGAGCGCTTTGCCCGTTTGCAATCCACGGTTTACCTGCTGATGGCCGGCGCCGAACTCAATGCCAAGGGGTCGCTGGTCATGCCCGCGGCGCTGGCCGAGCCGCGCCTGTCCCTGCCGGCATCGGGGCTGTACGCCAATATTGCCAATCTGGACAAAAGTGAAGAGTGGCAGTCCGCCTCCACCCTGGGGCTCAATCCGCCGTTTCAGCGCCGTCTGGCGCCGGGCCAATGGCAGTTTGGCAGCGTCAACGCGCCCGTAGCGCGAAGCGGCGACCCAAGCCAGGAAAGCCGCGCCTTTCTGGCCGCTTCCTATGCCGTCAAGTGGTCCGTTAATGACCGGGTGGCGCCGCTGGTGTTTTCCGTGCTGGAAGACCAGGCCGGGTTTGATCGCGAACTGCGGGCCTTCGAGCGCACCCTGTGGACTTGGCTGGGGGGCACCGGGCTGCTGCTGCTGCTGACCCAGACCCTGCTGCTGCGCTGGGGCCTGGCACCGCTGGGACGGATGGCGCGCGAAGTCCGGCGCATTGAGGCGGGCGAGCAGGCCAAGATGGAGGGACGTTACCCGCGTGAACTGGCCGGACTCACCCACAACCTGAATGTCCTGATTGAGCAGGAACGAGCGCGCCAAACCCGCTACAAAGATGCGCTCGACGACCTTGCCCACAGCCTCAAAACGCCGCTCGCGGCATTGCGCGCCTCGCTCCAGGAGCCCGACCAACTGCCCACCCTGGTGGCGCAACAGGTGACGCGCATGGATGACATCGTGGGCCACCAGTTGGGCCGGGCCGGCGCCGGTGGTGCCGCCCGCTTTGCACCGCAGTTGGCGCTGGCGCCCATTCTGAATCGGATTGGCGACACGCTGGCCAAGGTCTATGTTGAAAAAAACCTGGAATTCACGCTCGACTGTGCGCCGGAGTTGAGCTGGCGGATCGACCAAGGCGATGCCTTCGAGATGCTGGGCAACCTGCTCGATAACGCGGCCAAGTGGGCCCAACACAAGGTGTCGGCGCAGATCTGGCTTGACAACAAGCGCCTGTGCATTCGCGTCACGGATGATGGCCCGGGCTTTGTCGATCCGCAGGCCATGCTGCAGCGGCGGGTCCGGCTGGACGAGCAGGTGCCCGGCCATGGCATCGGTTTGGCGGTGGTCAAGGATTTGGTCGCCAGCCATCAAGGCGAGTTAACGATTTCGCGCGCGGCTTTGGGCGGCGCCCAGCTTGACATTGTGTTGCCGGCGGCGTGAACCCGGCGCGTTGGCCGGGTCTTGCTGGTATTTTTTGAGAGTGAACTGCGTCATGTACCAGTACTCCGGCTGACCCAGTAATCGGGCGCGCGGTGTTGATGCGAAACAGCGACGATGATCACCAAGTCATCTCGCAATGCATAGCGCAGGTTGTAGGGAAATTGTTTCAAAACGCACTTGCGCACGTCACCCATCTCCAAAAGATACATCAAAGGCTGGCGAGCAATTCGCTGGCCCGCTGAGCGAACTTCAGCAGCAAACCGCCGACCCAATTCGGGACGAATGTTGGCGTACCAAGCGCGGGCCTCATCAAATTCGAGTTTGCCCCACTCGTCAAACCGGACCCGCATCAGTCTTCGCCCAAAACTTCTTCCATTGAATAGGTCTTGCTGCGACCGGTGTCATAGGCCGCCAGCCGCCGCACCGCCTCCTCGCCCCAGATGCGATCAATTTCGGGGTCAGGCTTGTCCAGGCTTTGCATCAACAAATCCACGAGCTCGAACCGGGCTGTGGCTGGCAGTCGAAGCGCCTCTTGCGCGATTTCACTGATTTGCATGGTGGTATATCCAGAAGGTGAAGGTAGTGCGTAATTTACACCGTCAGTGCATAGGGCGCCAGCGGTCGTGCCGGTCCAGCGTTTCCCCTTCCTTGCCGATCCAGTTGAGTGTGGGCATGTTTCAACCTAGAAACCGCAGTTGACCGCTTCGTTTCGCTTGGCACACCGCATGAACGCTCACTTTTGTACTCAC
>JAKFXU010000072.1 GCA_021731215.1 Rhodoferax sp. | reverse complement strand
GTGGTGGGGCTGGAGGTGGCCGCCATCCCCGAGGGCTTGCCGGCAATTGTCACCATCGTGCTGGCCATTGGCACCCGCACGATGGCCAGCAACCGCGCCATCATCCGGCGGCTGCCGGCGGTCGAGACATTGGGCTCGGTCACCGTGATCTGCTCGGACAAGACCGGCACCCTCACCAGGAACGAAATGAGCGCGGTACGGGCCATGTTGCCCGGCCAGACCCTGGAAGTGAGCGGCACGGGCTACGGTCCTGAAGGCGATTTTCATCTCGACGGCGTGGCTTTGAATGCCACGCAGAACGAGGCGCTGCAAGCGCTGGCCCGCTGCGCTTTGCTGTGCAATGATGCCCAGCTCAAGCACGATGAGACCAGCGGCTGGCAACTGGTGGGCGACCCCACGGAAGGAGCTTTGCTGACGCTGGCGCACAAGGCCGAGCTCGACGCCGGACAAGCTGCCGCCGCCACGCCCCGGCTCGATGTCATTCCGTTCGAGTCGCAGCACCGCTTCATGGCCACGCTGCACCATGACCACACCGGCCATGCCTTCGTGCTGCTCAAGGGCGCGCCCGAGCGCGTGCTCGACCTGTGCTGGCAGGATGCCAGCGGCCAGGCGCTTGACCGCAGTGCCTGGCAAGCGCGTATGGAAGACGCCGCCGGCGCCGGACAGCGCGTGCTGGCACTGGCGCGCTGCGAGATGCCGGTCGGCACGACGGCGCTGTCCATGACCGACATCACGCGGCGCTTCACGCTGCTGGGCTTGGTCGGCCTGATCGATCCGCCACGCGAGGAAGCGATCGCAGCGGTGGCCGAGTGCCAGCGCGCCGGCGTGCGCGTCAAGATGATCACCGGCGACCACGCCGTTACCGCAGCGGCCATCGGTCGGCAATTGGGACTGAACGCGGACCAGGCACTCACCGGCGAGGCGGTGGCGGCGCTCGATGACGAAGCGCTCAAACGCGTCGCCCTGGAGACCGACGTGTTCGCCCGCGCATCGCCTGAGCACAAGCTGCGTCTGGTGGCTGCCTTGCAGGCCCGGGGCGAGCTGGTCGCCATGACCGGCGACGGCGTCAACGACGCCCCGGCGCTCAAAGCCGCTGACATCGGCGTGGCGATGGGACACAAGGGCACCGACGCCGCGCGCGAAGCCGCCGATCTGGTGCTGACCGACGACAATTTCGCAACCATAGCCCGCGCCGTGCGCGAGGGCCGCGTGGTGTTCGACAACATCAAGAAATCGCTGCTGTTCATGCTGCCAACCAATGGCGGCGAGGCCGGTGTCATTCTGCTGGCGGTATTTGCCGGTCTGGCGCTGCCGGTGACGGCCGGCCAGATTCTGTGGGTCAACATGGTCACGGCGGTGACGCTGGCGCTGGCACTGGCGTTCGAGCCGGCCGAGCCCGGCGTCATGCTGCGAGCGCCGCGCCGCCCCTCGGAGCCCCTGATCACGCCGGTGCTGGCGGCGCGCATCGCCTACGTCAGCCTGCTGATGATCGCGGTGACCTTCACCGTGTTCGAATGGGAACTGGCGCGCGGCAGCAGCCTCGAGGTGGCGCGCACAGCGGCGGTCAACATGCTGGTCATCGGCGAACTGGTGTACCTGTTCAATGTGCGCCACTTCACCGCCCACGCCTTTACCAAGGATATCCTCACGGGCAACCCGGTGGCGTTCTGGATGAGCGCGCTGCTGATCGTGTTCCAGCTTTTGTTCACCTACGCGCCGACGATGCAGCAGGTGTTCCAGACGGCGGCGCTGGACGCCACCTCCTGGCTCGTCATCCTGGCCCTGGGCGCCGCCAAGTTTTTGGCGGTGGAGGCGGAAAAGGCGATACTGCGCCACATGAATATCCGGAGCATGTGAATGAGCCTGCGTGAGCGCCTGCGCGCCCTGATCCCGACCCGCGAGCAGATCCACGCCAACCGCTGGCTGGCCTGGCTGGGGCCCTGGCTGAGTCATTCCAAGTTATGGCACTGGTCGCGCCGCGGGGTGGCGCTCGGCGTGGCGCTGGGCGTGTTTTTCGGCCTGCTCATCCCGATCGCGCAGATTCCGCTCTCAGTGGCCGCCGCCGTGCTGCTGCGCGCCAATGTTCCGGCCGCGGCGGCGAGCACATTGGTCACCAATCCGCTCACCTTCGGCCCGATCTATTACGGCGCCTACCGATTGGGCGCCTGGGTAACCGGCGATGCGGTGCCGCCCCATGCCATCACCGGCGTCGGCACTGCAACAAGCAGTGAGGACCAAAGCCTGTGGCAGCGTGTTGCAGCACTGGGCAAACCGCTGCTGGTCGGCCTGTGCATCACGGCCGTACTGACGGGACTGAGCGTCTATGGGCTGATCACTCTGGTCTGGCGCTGGCGCATCCTGTCCAGGCGCCGGAAAAGGTAGCCCCAAGAGAACGCGTTCGGCCATGATGGATTCAACACTGACAAAATCCTATGGTTACGGACAGGCCGGACCAACTCTTCTCCTCGGTCATCCGGGTATCCTAAATCGTCATGGACGAGCCGGAGTATCCGCCATGAGGCCATGGGCAAGATGCTGACCAGCCTGCTGTCCCTGCTGGCGCTGGCTTATGGCGGCTTTGCCGCGCTGCTGTTTTTTTCCCAGGAAAAGCTGGCCTATTACCCGCAGATCGGCCGTGAGATTGAATCCACCCCGCGCGGCCATGGCC
>JAKFXU010000457.1 GCA_021731215.1 Rhodoferax sp. | reverse complement strand
ATGGCGCGGGCAAGACGACATTTGCGCGGGAGTTCTTGCCCCAGGAGGCGGGTTGCCCTGTTTTCGTCAATGCCGACTTGATTGCTGCCGGGCTGTCACCCTTTGCGCCGGAGCGGGCGGCTATCCAGGCCGGACGGTTGATGCTGGATGCCATCGCGCAGCATGTGGCCAGGCGGGAGAGTTTTGCGTTTGAATCCACCTTGTCTGGCAGAGGCTACGCACGGCAGATTCCGCAATGGCGGCAGTTGGGCTATCGCGTTGAGTTGTTCTTTTTGAGTCTGACTTCTGCGGATATGGCGGTGCAACGTGTGGCCGAGCGAGTCCGTCAAGGTGGGCATGACATTCCCGAAGCTACCATTCGCCGGCGTTTTGACTCGGGAGCGCGACTGTTGCGCGATGTGTATCAACCCTTGGTGGACCAGTGGGTTCTTTATGACAACTCGGGCGACGAGCCCCTATTGATGGACTGGAGCGGTAAGCCATGACAACACCCAAGCATGTGAATGAGCCGGTGCCCAGCTATGGCGAGATGCTGCCCGGTGCGGATGCTGACTTGAAGGGGTCGCTACTGGCGATACGGCGCGCTGCGCTCCGTGCGCGTCAGGTTGCGCAGCAGACCGGCACAGACCTGATCGTGATGCGATCCGGTCAGGTGGTTCGCGTGTCGCCACAGCAGAAAACCACGCCATGAGCCAACGCGAAGTCAATGCCATTGCGGGCCGCCTGAGCCTGCGCCCACCGCAAACCGAGTCGCTGGCCAAGCTGGCGAGCGCCATTGAGGCCGCGCCCGCCATGCTCAAGCATGACCGCGACGCGGCGGAGGTGGCTGCTGTACTCAATGCGCTTAAAAACCAGTTCCCCACGCTGCAAGACTTTGAGCGCGATTTCCCTTCGCTGTGTTTTGCGCTGGCCACCGGCGTGGGCAAGACGCGGCTGATGGGGGCTTTCATCAGTTATCTGTTTCAGGCGCACGGCATCAAGCACTTTTTTGTGCTGGCGCCCAACCTGACGATTTACGACAAGCTGATTGCCGACTTCACGCCCAACACACCCAAGTACGTGTTCAAGGGCGTGGCCGAGTTTGCCGCCTACCCGCCCGAGATCATCACCGGCGACAACTATGAGGAACGGGCTCAGGCGCTGGGTGATTTGCTGTCGCCCGTCACCATCAACATCTTCAATATCTCCAAGATCAATTCCGAGGTGCGCGGCGGCAAGGCGCCGCGCATCAAGCGGCTGAGTGAATACATCGGCCAGAGTTACTTTGACTACCTGGCCTGCCTGCCGGACCTGGTGCTGCTGATGGACGAGTCGCACCGCTACCGCGCCACGTCGGGCGTGCGCGCCATCAATGAACTGAAACCTTTGATTGGGCTGGAGCTCTCGGCCACGCCGTTTGTGGAGTCCAGCAAAGGGCCGGTTCCGTTCAAGAACGTGGTGATGGACTACCCGCTGGCACGCGCTATGGAAGACGGCTTTGTCAAAGAGCCCGCCGTGGTGACGCAACGCAACTTTGACGCGCGCAACATGCCGCCAGATGAGGTGGAGCGTGTCAAGCTGCAAGACGGTGTGCGCTTGCACGAGGCCACCAAGGTGGAGCTGAAAACTTATGCCCGCAGCAACGGTGTGAAAGAGGTCAAGCCCTTCATGCTGGTGATTGCGCGCGACACCACGCACGCAGGCGCTTTGCCGCCGGTTCAGCCCAGCCTGCTGACGGGCGCGGATGCGCCGCCGGAACTGGACTTGGCTGACGTGGTGCGCCGCACGGTGGACGTAGTGGTTCAGCAAACCATCGATATTCCGCGCATTGCCGTCGTGCCCAAGGGTGTGGTGACCAGCGGCTTCAAGCCTTTTATGCTGGAGGTAGCGGGCCTGCACCTGCAGCCCAAGGACCGTTCACTGGTGGGCCAGACGTTGCGCACGCACGAGCAATTCACGCTGTCCGCGCAGAGCGGGCGCACCGAGCGGCGGCTAGAGGATTACATCGTCCACGCGCTGATTGACTTTGACGATATCGATTACACCGTTCACGCCAGCCTGCTGTATGACCTGGCCGGGCAGATGGTGGCGCACTTGCGCAGCTATCTGCCGGAGGCCGACGAAGTGCGCAACGTGCTGGACCTGGACCGGCAACTGATCGCCAAGAACATCCATGCGCAGATGATGGGCCACTTCCATGAATCAGCCACCGACTACGCGGTGGAAGTGCGGCGCGGCTTTACGGCGTTGAAGGAGCCCACTTACACCGTGGGTGCCGGTCAGCCGGTGCGCGACTACCGCCACACGGTGGATGAGCCCAGCCGCATCAAGCAGATGGTGTTTGGTCATTTTTCACGCTGCCTGTACCCGCTGCAAAAATTCGACTCGGACACGGAGCGCCGCTTCGCGGTGATTCTGGAGCGCGATGCCGACAAGTGGTTCAAACCGGCCAAGGGGCAGTTCCAGGTGTTTTACAAGCTGGGCGTGGAGCAGCCGGAATACGTGCCCGACTTTGTGGCGGAAACCGCGCATTACCTGCTGATGTGCGAGACCAAGGCGCGCAATGAACCTAGAAACCGCAGTTGGACGTGCCGGAGTGGACTGCTGGCGGCGTGTCTGGGTAGGCTCGACAACGCAGTTGTAGGGTGGGCAAAGCGCAGCGTGCCCACCAACTTCATCCGTTCCAACAA
>JAKFXU010000467.1 GCA_021731215.1 Rhodoferax sp. | reverse complement strand
CCCGTAGCCACCGCCTGTTCCCGGGCGACGGCGCTTTTGGCGTGAAAGATATCCTGGCCTGCCTGCCAGACAACATCACCTACACGCTGGAAATTCCAGGCGATGCCCTGGCCTTTGAGATTGGTTTTGAAGAGTACGCCCGCCGCGCCCTGCAGACCGCCCGGAAAAACCTTGACTGATTACCCCGCCATCTAAAACTGGAGACCTCCTCATGAGCAACATCCCACCCGAACTCAAAAAGACAGAAATCAACGCCGAACAGCGTGAAGAACTCGACAACGCCTTTGCCCGCGCCCGCGCCGCGCTGGCCATCATTGAAACCTATGACCAGGCGCGTGTTGACCGCCTGTGCCAGGCCGTGGCCTGGGCTGTGTCCAACAAAAAGACCTTCACCAACCTGGTGGCGCAAGGCATTGCCGAAAGCCGTTTGGGCGACTCGGAAAGCCGCATGGGCAAGCGCATGAAAATCCGCGGCATTCTGCGTGATGCGCTGCGCCAGAAGAGCGTAGGCATCATCGAAGAAATCCCGGAAAAAGGCATCGTCAAATACGGCAAGCCCGCCGGTGTCGTGGCCTGCATCGTGCCGACCACCAATCCCGATCTGACCCCCGCTGGCAATGCCATTTACGGCATCAAGGCGCGTGACGCCGTGATCTTCTCGCCGCACCCGCGCGCCAAGAAGACATCGTTCGAGACCGTGCGTCTGATGCGCGAAGCGCTGGAGCGCGAAGGCGCACCGGCTGACCTGCTGCAATGCCTGACCCGGGTCAACATCCCGATGTCGCAAGCGCTGATGGCCGAAGCTGACCTGGTGATCGCCACTGGCGGCCAGCCGATGGTGCGCGCCGCCTACAGCTCCGGCACCCCCGCTTACGGCGTCGGTGCCGGCAACTCGACCATGATCATCGACGAGACCGCCAACATTGAAGAAGCCGCCCTCAACACCCGTTTGAGCAAGACCTCCGACTTTGGCTCGGGTTGCTCGGCCGACGGCAACCTGATCATCCAGGAAGGCATTTTTGATGCGCTGCTGGCGCAACTGGTCAAGGAAGGCGGCTACATCGCCAACGACGCGGAAAAAGCAGCGCTGCGCAAAGCCATGTGGGACGACGAAAACCACCGCCTGGCCGACACCGTGGCCGTGGCACCGCAGAAACTGGCCGAGGCCGCAGGCTTCACCATTCCCTTGGATCGCAAGTTCATCATCGTGCGGGGTGATGGCATCGGCAAAGAGTACCCCTACTCGGGCGAAAAGCTGACCACGCTGCTGGCGGTTTACAAATACGGCACCTTTGACGAGGCCCTGAGCATGATGCGCGGCATCTACAACGTGGGTGGCAAGGGCCACTCCTGCGGCATCTACTCGTTCAACCCCGACCACATCCACCAACTCGCCCTGGCCGCGCCGGTCAGCCGCATGATGGTGCGCCAGCCCCAGTCCAAGGCCAATGCCGGCGCCTTCAACAACGGCATGCCCATGACCTCCAGCCTGGGTTGCGGCACCTGGGGCGGCAACGTGATCTCGGAAAACGTGAGCCTGAAGCACTACATGAACACCACCTGGGTGTCGGTGCCGATCAAGGAAGACCGCCCAAGCGACCAGGAACTGTTTGGCGAGTTCTACGATCCGGCACTGGAGGACGGAACCTTTACCGCACAGGACATGGAAGCGGCCTGCTGATCCGGCCGGTCATGTCGTAAAGTCTGTGCTCGCGCCTTTCAGGTGCGGGCACTTTTTTTTGTCACCAGGAGAACATTGCGATGCAACAGGGTAAGCCAATCAAGTTAAACGGCAAGCCGGTGAAACTCCCGCTGATTTGCACCCCGCTGGTCGGACGGACCAAGGCGCAGATACTGGCCGAAGTGGCGCTGATCGTGGGCAAACAGCCCGACCTGCTCGAATGGCGCGTCGATTTCTTCGAAGGCATCGGCAATAGCAGCGCGGTGATCGACGTGGCGGCCAGCATCAAGCAGGCGGCCGGCGGCATTCCGATCCTGTTCACGCGCCGTTCCATCAAGGAAGGCGGGCAGGAAATTCCGCTGAACGAGGACGCCGTGGTGGCCCTATACGCCGAGGTCTGCAAAAGCCGCACGGTCGACATCGTTGATTTCGAAATGGGCAACGACCCGCAGCACATCCGCCAGGTGCGCGCAGCCTCGAAGGCGAACGACACGCAACTGATCCTGTCCTTCCACCATTTCCAGCAAACGCCACCGCTCGAATCCCTGAATCAGAAATTTCTGCTGGCGCAGGAACTCGGGGCCGACATCGCCAAGGTCGCGGTCATGCCGCAGAGCCTGGACGATGTGCTGACACTGTTGACCGCCACCTCGCAGTCGAGCCAGAAGCTGGACATTCCGCTGGTCAGCATGTCCATGGGCGGCCCCGGCTCGCTGACGCGCCTGTTCGGCTGGACCTTCGGCTCCGCCATGGTGTTTGCGATTGGCGGCAGCAGCTCGGCGCCCGGCCAGGTGCCGATCGAGGACCTGAATACCGTGATGGGCATTGTGCAGAAGGCGATTGCCGGCAAGTAGTGCGGCATGAGCCGGTGAATGCTTGGACTTATATCAAATTGCGCATCGCCCGCGCCGTCTCCTGCAGCACCGGCAACACGCGGGCGACGGCGTCTTCACTGCTTTCATGGCCCATCGACATGGTCGGTGCCCTCAACGTCAC
>JAKFXU010000062.1 GCA_021731215.1 Rhodoferax sp. | reverse complement strand
GGCCACGGGCGAGTTCATTGAGGAGCAAATCTTTAACTGGACCTATACCGACGAGCAGCGTGCCAAGGAAGCGTTTGCCGCCGAGCATCCGGCCAAACGCAACCCCTATGCTGCCTTGCCGCAGATGCGCCTGCTGACCTACCAGATGCCCGACGAGTTGCTGGCGATTGCCAGCGGCGGCGAGTTTGACGAATTTGACCTGAATGCGTTCTTTGAAGCCTCGGGCACGGGTGGTGCGGCTCAGTTCAAGCACAAGAGCGACGTGCAGAAGTGGCTGGACATCATTCGCGGTGGCTATGCGGCGCAGTCGGCGGAGTTGTTAAAAACCGGCACGCGGCCACCATTTCCGTACTCAGACGTGCGCCTGCTGCCCTATTTGCAGCATTCATTCTGGTTTTTGCCCAATGTGGCGGCCTGCCATGCCATGGCGAATTTGCTGGCCGAGCGGCACAACACCTTTTGGCTCGGCTACCAGGTCATCGTGGCCGCAGGCAGCACGGCGGGCATTGGGCTGGAAGCGCTGCCGCCGGTGCGCAAGGCCATTGGCAGCGGGTTTGAGAGCAAGACCATCACGCTGTCATGCGGCAAGCTGACCACCGGCGTGACGGTGGCGCAGTGGTCGTCCATTCTGATGCTGCGCAACCTGAAGTCACCCGAAACCTACTTTCAGGCGGCGTTTCGGGTGCAGTCGCCGTGGTCCATCAAAAACCCCAATGGTGACAATCCGAACGAGGAAGAAATCCTTAAACCGGTGTGCTTTGTGTTCGACTTTGCGCCGACGCGCGCGCTGCGGCAGTTGTCGGAATACGGCATCGGCCTATCACCGAACGAGACCAACCCCGAGAACGCGGTGCGGGATTTGGTGGCCTTTCTACCGGTGCTGGCCTATGACGGCGCCAACATGACGCAGATTGACGCGGGCGGCATTCTGGACATTGCGATGGCGGGCACCTCGGCCACGCTGCTGGCTCGCAAGTGGGAGAGTGCGCTGTTGGTGAATGTGGACAACGGCACGTTGCGCCGCATCCTTGACAGCCCGGAGGCGATGGCGGCGGTGGGGCGCATCGAGGGCTGGCGCTCGTTGGGCGACAACATCATCGAGACCATCATCAACAAAAGCGAGAAGGTCAAGGCACTCAAGAACAAGGCCAAAGAGGGCAAGCTGACGGCCAAGGAGAAAAAGGAGCTTTCCGACGAGGAGAAGGAGTGCAAGTCAAAGCGCAAGCTGGTGCAGGAAAAGTTGATCAAGTTTGCCACCCGCATCCCGGCCTTCATGTACCTGACGGATTTTCGCGAGAACACGCTGCAGGATGTCATCACCAAGCTGGAGCCTGAGTTGTTTCTGACGGTGACCGGGCTCACGGTGCAGGACTTTCACCTGCTGGTGCGGCTCAAGGTGTTCAACACCGAGCAAATGAACCAGGCGGTGTTTGCGTTTCGGCGGTACGAAGACGCATCACTGGGCTACACCGGCATCGAGAGTCACGATGGCCTGACACACTATGGGCTGTATGACACCGTGGTGGCGAAGGACTAAGGGACTGTCTGCGAGCCAGGGTTCGACCCAAAGAAAAGTCTGTCACTGCACGCCCGACCAGGTGACGCGCTCCCAGGGCACGCTGCGGCGGCCAATTTTCTCCTGGGGGCGGCGCGCGCTGCGCAGCACGTAAACTCCGGCCATCGCAACTCAAGATGGCGGCCCTTCATGCAGCATGTCGTGTTCAATCAAAAAGGCGGGGTCGGCAAGTCCACCATCACCTGCAACCTGGCCGCCATCAGTGCCTCTCAAGGTTTGCGCACCCTGGTCATCGACCTGGATTCGCAGGGTAATTCAAGCCGTTATCTGCTCGGAGATGGGCAGACGCACGAGTTGCCCAACGCGGCCGAGTTTTTTGAGCAGGTCCTGAAATTCAGCTACCGCGAAAAGCCGGCCGGCGACTACATCGTGAACACCCGCTGGGACGGCCTGGACCTGATGCCCTCGCATCCGCTGCTCGACGAGCTGCATGGCAAGCTTGAATCGCGCCACAAGATCTACAAGCTGCGCGACGCGCTGGCGCAACTGGCGGCTGACTACGACCAGATTTACATCGACACGCCGCCGGCCCTGAACTTCTACACCCGCTGCGCCCTGATCGCGGCGCAGGGCTGCCTGATTCCGTTCGACTGCGACGATTTTTCGCGCCGCGCGCTCTACACCCTGCTGGAGAACGTGACCGAAATCAAGGCCGATCACAATGCCGCGCTGCAGATCGAGGGCATCATCGTCAACCAGTTCCAGCCGCGCGCCAAGCTGCCCCAGCGCCTGGTGCAGGAGTTGATCGACGAAGGCCTGCCGGTGTTGCAGCCCTACCTGAGTTCGTCGGTCAAGATCCGGGAGTCGCATGAGCAATCCCTGCCCATGATCTTTCTGGAGCCGCGCCACAAGCTGACCCAGGAGTTTGTCGCCTTGCACGACGCGCTGCGGTAGCCGCGCGCAAAGACCGCCGCGATCATGCCCAATTCGGTGTCACACGCGCCGCGCCTGGTCGGCTGGCTGTCGCTGGCGCAACTGATCCTAGAAACCGCAGTTGACCGCTCATTTCCGCTTGCAAGGCCGCATGAACACTCACTTCTGTACCCACGCACGAGTTCACCTTTTGGGTGACAGCCGTAGGGTGGGCAAAGCGCAGCATGCCCACCA
>JAKFXU010000353.1 GCA_021731215.1 Rhodoferax sp. | reverse complement strand
CACCGGTGGGCACGCTGCGCTTTGCCCACCCTACCCGGTTTCTCAACGCGGCGCGTGTACTTCATCCCTTCAAGCACCAGGCCCAATGTGGCAGTTAGCTCCCTCTCGCCCGGCGGGGCGAGAGGGTTGGGGAGAGTGGGGGAGCAACCCCGAGCAATAGCAAACCAGCAGAACACGCCTCATCAGTTTGAATCGCACCCAACCAGAACCAGGCTGACGGGCTTCATGGCACGATTCGTCCCCAACCCATCGAATTAACCTAATGACTAACTGGTTGGTAATTTAAGATAAGTCCCCGGCTTATCAAACCACCCGGCAAGGAGCATCCCGCCCGTGAGCAACAGCTTGTCCTCCAGCGCAAAACCCGTCAACCACTACGAGAACTTCCCGGTCGCCTCGTGGCTGTGCCCGCCCCGGCTGCGCCCGGCGATTGCGGCCATCTATTGGTTTGCCCGCAGCGCTGACGACATCGCTGATGAGGGCGAGGCAGCCAGCGCGGCCCGGCTCGACGAGCTGGCCCACTTTCGCGCTGAGCTGCGCGCCATTGCGGCTGGATTACCCGCCGGCGGGCGCTGGCCCGGTGTCTTTGGCCCGCTCGCCCGCGTGTTGCACCCGTTCGCGCTGCCAGTACCGCTGCTGGAGCAGCTACTGGACGCCTTTGAGCAAGATGTGCGCTACACCGCTTGCGCGCGCCGCTACCAGACCGATGCCGAGTTGCTCGACTATTGCACGCGGTCCGCCAACCCGGTGGGCCGACTCTTGCTGCACCTCTACGGCATCCATGATGAGGCCTCGCTGGCGCAAAGTGACCAGATCTGCAGCGCGCTGCAGCTCATCAACTTCTGGCAGGACTTGAGCGTGGACGTGCCACGCGCACGCTGGTACCCGAGTCTGCAAGCCCTGCAGCAATACGACGTGCAGGACGCCGACCTGCAGCCCGACAGCCGCTCGCCGAACGCTACACGATTGATAGCACACTACGTGATGAATGCCAGGGCCATGATGCAAGACGGTTCGTCCCTGGCCTGTCGGATACCGGGCCGCGCCGGTTGGGAGTTGCGCCTGGTGGTGCAAGGCGGCCTGCGCATCCTAGACAAGATCGAGGCCATGAACTTTGCCAGCTGGCGGGCGCGGCCCAAGCTGGGCTTGCTCGACTTTCCGGTGATGCTGTGGCGGGCCTGGCGCATGGGGTGGTGATTTTCTTGCGCCCTTTTGCATTTTTTAGGCCCTGTTTAAACTAAGCCCCTCAAACCAGCCCGCCACATGACGCCCCAAGACTACGTTCAGCAAAAAGCCGCCGCCTCGGGCAGCAGCTTTTATTACGCTTTTTTGTTTTTACCGAAGGATCGGCGCGCCGCCATCACCGCGTTTTATGCTTTTTGCCGCGAGGTCGATGACGTGGTCGATGACACGGCCGACGCCAGCGTGGCCGCCAGCAAGCTGGGCTGGTGGCAGGCCGAAGTGGCTCAGGCGTTTGCCGGCCACCCGAGCCACCCGGTGCTGCAGGCGCTGATGCCACTGGCGGCCGACTTCAAGATCGAACAACGCCATCTGCAGGCGGTGATCGACGGCTGCCAGATGGACCTGGCGCAGACGCGCTATCTCGACTATGCCGGCCTGCAGCGCTACTGCCACCTGGTGGCGGGCGTGGTGGGCGAAGTGGCAGCCAACATCTTCGGCCAAACGCAAGCGGCCACCACCGTCTACGCGCACAAGCTGGGCCAGGCGCTGCAGCTCACCAACATCATCCGCGACGTCGGCGAAGACGCGCTGCGCGGGCGCATCTACCTGCCGCTCAACGAGTTGCAGCAGTTTGGCGTCAAACCGCATGAAATCCTGAATCGAAGCTACTCCGCGCGCTTTACCGAACTGATGAAGTTCCAGGCCCGGCGCGCCCAGGGTCTGTACGACGAAGCTTTGGCCCTGCTGCCGAGCGCCGACCGCCGCGCCCAGAAGCCGGGGCTGATGATGGCCAGCATCTACCGCGCCCTGCTGAGCGAAATCGAGCACGACCAGTTTCGGGTACTGCACCAGCGCACCAGCCTCACCCCCCTGCGCAAGCTGTGGCTGGCGTGGAAGGTGCAGGCCCTCGGTAGGATTTGAGCCATGCGCATCGCTCAATGAAAATAGCCATCATCGGCGCCGGCTGGGCTGGCCTGGCGGCCGCGGTGGAAGCGACGCTGGCCGGCCACCAGGCTGTCGTATTCGAAGCGTCGCGCGCCATCGGTGGCCGGGCTCGGGCCGTCCTTGGCAGCTTGCCTGACGGCAGCCCGGTGACGCTGGACAACGGCCAGCACATCCTGATCGGCGCCTACAGCGAGACCCTGCGCCTGCTGCGCCTGGTTGGCGTCGATCCGCAAACCGCGCTGCTGCGCCAGCCCATGACGCTGCTTTTTCCCGACGCCCGGGGCTTGCGTTTTCCAGCCTGGCCGACGCCGCTGGACGCGCTGGCCGCCATCGTGACGGCGCGCGGCTGGCGCCTGGCGGACAAGTGGTGCCTGCTGCGCGCGGCCAGCGGCTGGCGGCGACAAGGCTTTCAGTGCGATGCCGCGCTGTCGGTGGCCCAACTGGGCCAGGGTTTGAGCCCGCGCGTGATGGCAGAGCTGATTGAACCCCTGTGTGTGTCAGCCCTCAACACGCCGGCCGAGCGGGCCAGCGCCCAGGTGTTCTTGCGCGTGCTGCAGGA
>JAKFXU010000489.1 GCA_021731215.1 Rhodoferax sp. | reverse complement strand
CCCCAGGGCGGCTCAAACGGGTACGTAGCGCTGTCACCCAAAAGGTGAGCTCGTTCGTGAGTACAAAAGTGAGCGTTCATGCGGTGTGCCAAGCGAAACGAAGCGGTCAACTGCGGTTTCTAGGATCAACTGCCCGCCCTGGGTCAATATTCAACCGGCGCCGACGCTGTGGCGCCAAAGAAACCGCGGCGCACCAGTCCCAGGTGGCTGCACACTTTGTTGCGCCCGCTGAGCTGGGCAAAGTCAACCGCACGTTGCGTTTTCTCCAGTGCGCTGGCGGGCGAATCATCCGCCATCACACTGGTATAACCACAGCTGACGGTGACCCGGCCGACCTGCGGAAAATTGAACTTTTCGACATTGGCACGAAAACGCTCGAATGCGGCCAGTACCAGGGCCTCATCCGGGCAATGCATCAACACGCCAAAATGCTCGCGGCCGAAGCGGTAAATGCGGTCATAGGTGCGAAACGTATTGTTCATGGCGCGTGCCACCAGCAACAGCACTTCTTGCGCAATCAGCGGCCCATGCTGTTCGTTGATCAAGGCAAAATTGTCCACGATGGCCGAGCCCAGCCAGTAATTGGCCGGCACCCGGTGCCGCCGTTCGGGCTCCAGCGCTTTGGGTTGACCGGCGGTCTTGGGCTCGCCAATGACGCCGTCAAGCTCTTCGAGCACCGCGCTGTAAAACGCTTCATCGAGTGACTTGCGGTTGAGCAGTCCGGTCAGGGCGTCGCGGTCGCTGTACTCCAGCAAGGCGTACATATTTCGATAAACATGGCGCAACTGCTCCATCGCCATAAGCTGATCCGCGCTCAGCGCCGCTTCAGCATGAACCTCGATCACGCCTTCGTCATCGGCGCGCGCATCAGAAAACAGGGGCAGCAACTGGATGCGGGGGCCGTCTTGCCCGGCCCAGGCGATTTCAACCAGTTCACGGCGCTGCAGACAGGTCAGCCGATCCGGCGCATCGTCCAGACCCACCAGGGTCTGGAACTCCACGCGCAGCGGGTCCACCAGTTTGCCGCCGCCCTTGGCATCCAGGCGAACCACGTCGAGCCAGCGCTTGTCGCCCTCTTGACTCAGGACGCGCGCAATGACGATGCGCTGGATCGGCAGCAGCTCAAGCAGCGCCTTGGACAGCGTAAGTTCGAGCAGGTCCCGATCCCGATGGTCGGTCAGCTTGAGAAGGTGTTGGATCAAGGTACTCATGTGAGCGGGATAATAGCCCCGAATCGCCAGCGCGTCACCTTGGCGTTGCCGCCTTGGCCGCGTTTTGCCAGGCTTGCGACGCCGCCGCCACATCACCGCGCCGTTCGGCCAACTCGGCCAGCGCGGCCCAGGCATTGCGCTCCAGGCCGGCGTCCTGCAAGCGGGGCAAGGCCTGTTTCAACAACTGCTGGGCCTTGCCCCACAACTGCAAGCGCATGCAGGTGATGCCGGCCAGATACTGCAAGGCCGAGTCACCCGGACTGGCCATCTGCGCCTGCTCGATGCGGGTCAGCCAGAGCGCGTCCGGCGCACCCAAGGCCAGCGCAAAACTACTTTCCAGCACTCGAATCAAATGCAGGTGCTGGGCCTGTGTCAAAGCACCCGGCTGCGCCGCCATGCGCTCCCAAACCGGCAGCAACCAGCTGCGGGCGAGGTCGACATCGCCCCCCAGATTCAGCATCCTTTGCGCCGCTTCGATGGCCACTTCGGGCAGCGCCCGTTCCGCCGCTTCGAGCTGGTTCCAAACGGTTTGCAACTGGTCCGGGTCGTGCGCGCTCAGCACCAGTTCCAGCGCCAGCCCGCGCAGAATTCCCTGCGCGGCGACTTCGGAAAACGCGCGATGCTTGGCCAACAGGCGTGCGGTTTCCAGCGCCGGGCGCGTCTGGCGCGCCATCCGCGCCGCCTTCAGGCGCAAACGCAGGGCGATGGTTCGGCGCGCGACACCTTGCGGCAGATCATCAAGCCATTGAAGCGCGCCTTGGGCGTCGTGGTCTTGCAGCGCCCAGCGCGCGGCGCGCAACTGCAACCCCTCGCGCGCTTCCTGGGCGTCGCGCCGCGCCGCCTGTTCCAGCGCCTGGCGGAAATGTTCCTCGCGCGCCGATTTGTCCTGCAAGGCCTGGGAACTCTCGGCCGCCAGCAGATGGGACAGGGCGCGCAGGCGCCCCGAATAGGCGAGTGTCTCACCGCTGCGCGTCATGGCACGTTCGCGCGCCAACACCGTTTCGGCAGCTTTTCGGGCCCGGATAAACCGACCGGCCAGCAGATGCGAGAGGGTGTCGAGCAAAGCGACGTGCAGCGCGCGCTCCTGGTGTTGAATGCGCCAGGAGCGCGCATGGCCCGGCATGGCAAACAGGGCCGCCAGCGCGCGCAGGGCCACATGCAGTGTAAAAAACAGCAGCGCCAGCAACAGCACCACCAGATTGAGCGACAGATCAAGCCGGTAGGGCGGCCAGAACAGGGTGATCGTGCCCTGATTGTTGCCGGCAAACAGCGCCATCGCCACCGCCATGCCAAACAACGCCAGGAACCACAGGGCCAGCCGCATGGCTATCTTCCGGCAGCCGCAGTGGCGAGGGCCGCGAGGGTTTCGTCCACAGAGGGTAACTGCAGCGTTTTCATCTGCGCCTGCACCTGCAGCAGCAGGGCGGCGGCAATTTGCGTTTTGCGCGAGCTCGCGTCAAAGTATTTGTTGAGCGAGAGCGCGGCCGCCCCCAGATCCGCC
>JAKFXU010000493.1 GCA_021731215.1 Rhodoferax sp. | reverse complement strand
GAACGCCACCATCACGCCCTTGCTTGAGGCGGCGGTGGCCGGGGGCATCCCGATCATCAAGGCGCTGCGCGAGGGCCTGACCGCCAACCGCATCCAGTGGATTGCCGGCATCATCAACGGCACCACCAACTTCATCTTGTCCGAGATGCGCGACAAGGGTTTGGACTTCGACGTGGCGCTGACAGCAGCGCAGCGTCTGGGCTATGCCGAGGCCGATCCGACCTTCGACATCGAGGGCGTGGACGCCGCGCACAAGGCCACCCTGATGTCGGCCATCGCCTTCGGTATCCCGGTGCAGTTTGACAAGGCTTACGTGGAAGGCATCACCCAACTGGGCGCGGCCGACATCAAGTACGCCGAGCAACTGGGCTACCGCATCAAGCTGCTGGGCATTACCAAACGCACGCCCAAGGGCGTCGAGTTGCGCGTGCACCCCAGTCTGGTGCCGGCCAAGCGCCTGATCGCCAATGTGGAAGGCGCCATGAACGCGGTCATGGTGCAGGGCGACGCGGTCGGCACCACGCTCTACTACGGCAAAGGGGCGGGCTCCGAGCCGACCGCCAGCGCCGTCATTGCCGACCTGGTCGACATCACCCGCCTGCACACCGCCGACCCGCTCAACCGCGTCCCGCACCTGGCGTTCCAGCCCAATGCCATGAGCGACCTGCCGGTGCTGCCGATGAGCGAGGTGGTGACCAGCTACTACCTGCGCCTGCGCGTGGCCGACGAGGCCGGCGTATTGGCCAAGGTCACCGGGATCTTGGCCGAAGCGGGTATCAGCATCGACGCCATGCTGCAGCGCGAAGCCGACGAGGTCGGTGGCGAGGGGGCTACTTCGACCGATCTGATCATTCTGACGCACGACTGTGTCGAGGCCAAAATGAACGACGCGCTGGCGCAAATGCAGGCCCTGGCGACCGTGCTGGCGCCGATCACCCGCATCCGCAAGGAAGAGCTGGCCTGATGAAGTACGTTTCCACCCGCGCTGCCGCCAGCGATACGGCCGAGCGCAAGCGCTTTTGCCAAATTCTGCTGGAAGGGCTGGCGCCCGATGGCGGCCTGTACCTGCCGGCGCACTACCCCAAGGTCGATGAAGTTACGCTGTTGCGCTGGCGCGCGATCTACCGCGAGCAGGGCTACGCTGCGCTCGCGTTCGAGCTGCTGTCGCTCTACATCGACGATATTCCCGCAGCAGATCTGAAGGCGATTTGCGACAAGACCTATACCGAGGCGGTGTTTGGCAGCAAGGAGATCGTGCCGCTGAAGAAGCTCGAAGAGCCACTTTATCTGCTGGCCCTGTCCAACGGCCCGACGCTGGCCTTCAAGGACATGGCGATGCAGTTGCTGGGCAATCTGTTCGAATATGAACTGGCGCGCCGGGGTGAAGAGCTCAACATTCTGGGCGCTACCAGCGGCGATACCGGCAGCGCGGCCGAGTACGCCATGCGCGGCAAAAAGGGCGTGCGCGTCTTCATGACCAGCCCCTTGGGTCGCATGAGCCCTTTCCAGCAGGCGCAGATGTTCAGCCTGATGGACGCCAATATTCACAACATCGCCGTGGACGGTGTGTTTGACGATTGCCAGGACCTGGTCAAAGCGGTATCGAACGACCTCGATTTCAAGCGCAAGTACAAAATCGGCACCGTCAATTCGATCAACTGGGCGCGCTTGATGGCGCAGGTGGTTTACTATTTCGCGGGTTATTTCCAGGCGACGCGGTCGAATTCTGAAAAAGTCAGCTTCACCGTGCCCTCGGGCAATTTCGGCAACGTCTGTGCCGGCCATGTGGCGCGCATGATGGGCTTGGCCGTCGACAAGCTGGTGGTGGCTACCAACGAGAACGATGTGCTCGACGAGTTCTTTCGCACCGGGGTCTACCGCGTGCGTTCCAGCGCCGACACCCACGAGACCTCCAGCCCGTCGATGGATATTTCCAAGGCCTCCAACTTCGAGCGCTTTGTGTTCGACCTGCTGGGCCGTGACGGCGCGCGTGTCAAGGCCCTGTTCGGCGACGCCCTGGTTAAAGAGGGGCGTTTCGACTTGAGTGCCGATCCCGCGTTCAAGCAGGCCGCCAGCCGCTACGGTTTCGCCAGCGGCATGAGCCGCCATGCTGACCGGCTGGCCACCATCAAGGCCACGTTTGAGCGCTTTGGCGTGATGATCGACCCCCACACCGCTGACGCCGTGAAAGTGGCGCGTGAGCACCGCCAGCCGGGCGTGCCGATGATCGTGCTGGAAACCGCCCTGCCGATCAAGTTTGCCGCCACCATTGTGGAGGCGCTCGGGCGCGAGCCCGATCGCCCGGCCCAATTTGAAGGCATTGAAGACCGGCCCAAGCGCGTGACGCGCATGGCGGCCGATGTCGGCGCGGTCAAAGCCTACATTGCGCAGCATTGCCCATGAAGGTCGTAGGCTTTGCCGGCTATTCCGGCTCCGGCAAGACCACGCTGGTGGAGCGTTTGATTCCGGCCTTTCGGCTGCAGGGCCTGCGCGTGTCGGTGGTCAAACACGCGCATCACCGCTTCGACATCGACCATGCCGGCAAAGACACTTACCGGCACCGGGAGGCGGGTGCGTTTGAAGTGGTGGTGGCGTCGAATCAGCGGCTGGCGCTGATGCGCGAGTTCGAGCAGCCGGCGCAGCTCTCGGTGCATCACCTGATTGCCGAACTGTACGAGGGCGTCGACTGGGTGCTGGTGGAGGGCTTCAAGGACTC
>JAKFXU010000402.1 GCA_021731215.1 Rhodoferax sp. | reverse complement strand
GTGCCCCGCTCCATCGCTCGCAGCAGCCGCATGGCCATCCCCGCCGCCATTACCGAAGCCGCTGCATTGGCCGAGCTAAAGGCGATTGCATCCAAGAACCACGTTTTCAAAAGCTACATCGGTCAGGGCTATTACGACACCCACACGCCGGGCGTGATCCTGCGCAACATTCTGGAGAACCCGGCCTGGTACACCGCCTACACGCCCTACCAGGCCGAGATCAGCCAGGGCCGCATGGAAGCGCTGGTGAACTTCCAGACCATGGTCACCGACCTGACCGCCATGCCCATGGCCAACGCGTCGATGCTGGACGAAGCCACCGCCGCCGCCGAAGCGATGACGCTTGCGCTGCGTGTCGGTAAGTCCAAATCAACCACCTTTTTTGTTGACAGCGAAGTCCTGCCGCAAACGCTGGAGGTGATCCAGACCCGCGCCCAACCGCTGGGCATCACGCTCAAGGTCGCCACGGGTGACGAAGCGCTGCACGAAGAAAGCTTTGCCGTGCTGCTGCAATATCCAGGGGTGAGCGGCGTCGTGCGCAATGACCGCGACTGGATATCCGAATATAAAACCCGTGGCGGTGTCGTCATCATGGCCGCCGACCTGCTGGCCTTGACCCTGCTGACGCCGCCGGGCGAGCTCGGTGCCGACATAGCCGTCGGCACCACCCAGCGCTTTGGCATGCCGCTGTGCAACGGCGGCCCGCACGCCGCCTACCTGGCCTGCCGCGACGAGTTCAAGCGCTCGATGCCGGGCCGGCTGGTCGGTGTCAGTGTGGACGTGCACGGCAACCCCACTTACCGGCTCGCGCTGCAAACGCGCGAGCAGCACATTCGCCGTGAAAAAGCCACCTCCAACATCTGCACCGCGCAGGTCTTGCCAGCGGTGGTGGCCAGCATGTACGCGGTCTACCACGGTCCGCAAGGCTTGCGGCGCATCGCCCAGCGGGTAGCGGCCTTTACTGCCGTGCTGGCGCGTGGCCTGCAAGCCATGGGCTACCAACTGGCCAACGCCAGCGCCTTTGACACGCTGACCATCCGCACCGATGACACGACCGATTTGATAGCCGCCCGCGCATTGGCGGCGGGGGCCAACCTGCGATTTGTCACGGCCACCTGCCTGGGCGTCTCGCTCGACGAGACCAGCACGCGCCAGGACATCGAACAACTCTGGGCCTTCTTCGCCAAGGACGGCCAAACCCTGCCCAGCGTCGCCTCGTTCAATCAGGGCATCGACAGCCTGATCCCCGCCGCGCTGCGCCGCACCAGCGCCTTTTTGACCCATCCGGTGTTCAACACCCACCACTCCGAGACCGGCATGCTGCGCTACATCCGCCGCCTGGGCGACAAGGACCTGGCGCTGGACCGCAGCATGATCCCGCTCGGTAGTTGCACCATGAAACTCAATGCCACCAGCGAGATGATCCCCATCACCTGGCCCGAATTTGCCCGCATCCACCCGTTTGCACCGCGCAGCCAGTCGCTGGGCTATCTGGAGTTGGATGAGCAGCTGCGCGCCTGGCTGTGCCAGGCCACCGGCTACGCCGGCATCAGCCTGCAGCCCAATGCCGGCTCCCAGGGCGAGTACGCCGGCCTGCTGGCGATCCGGGCCTTCCAGCAAGCCAATGGCCAAGGTCACCGCAACATCTGCCTGATCCCCTCCAGTGCGCACGGCACCAACCCGGCCAGCGCCCACATGGTGGGACTGCAGGTGGTGGTGACGGCCTGCGACGCGCAGGGCAATGTCGATATGGCCGACCTGCAAGCCAAGTGCGAACAGCACAGCGCCAAGCTGGCAGCGGTGATGATCACCTACCCCAGCACCCACGGCGTCTTTGAGACCCGTGTCAAGGAGCTGTGCGCCCTGGTGCATGCGCACGGTGGCCGCGTCTACGTCGACGGTGCCAACATGAACGCACTGGTCGGCGTGGCGGCCCCCGGTGAATTCGGCGGCGATGTCAGCCACCTGAACCTGCACAAGACCTTCTGCATTCCGCACGGTGGCGGCGGCCCCGGCGTCGGACCGGTCTGTGTGGTGGCTGACCTGGTGCCCTATTTGCCAGGACATGTGACCGGCGGGCTGGCCGGCCACGGTGTCGGTGCGGTGTCAGCGGCGCCCTTGGGCAACGCTGCGGTGCTGCCGATCAGCTGGATGTACTGCCGCATGATGGGCCCGGCAGGCCTGCAGGCTGCCACCGAAGTCGCGATTTTGAGCGCCAACTACATCAGCGCGCGCCTGCAAGACCACTACCCTACCCTCTACGCCAGCGCCAACGGCCACGTCGCGCACGAGTGCATTCTGGACTTGCGGCCCTTGAAGGAAAGCAGCGGCGGCGCCAACGGCATCACGGCTGAAGACGTGGCCAAGCGCCTGATGGACTACGGCTTTCATGCGCCCACGCTGAGCTTCCCGGTGCCCGGCACGCTGATGGTGGAGCCGACCGAGAGCGAAACGCTGGACGAGCTGGACCGCTTCATCGACGCCATGGTCGCGATCCGCGCGGAAATTGCCAAGGTCGAGCGCGGCGAATGGCCGCAGGACAACAACCCGCTCAAACATGCGCCGCACACGGCGGCATCCTTGATGGGTGAAGCCTGGGATCGGCCCTACTCGCGCGAGGTCGGCGGCTTTCCGCTGGCCAGCCTGAAACAGGTCAAGTACTGGCCGCCGGTGGGTCGGGTTGACAACGTCTACGGCGACAGAAACCTGTTCTGCGCTTGCG
>JAKFXU010000279.1 GCA_021731215.1 Rhodoferax sp. | reverse complement strand
TGGTGAGGGAAAAATCCCAGATAAAATAGCTATCTATTAAATAGCACACACATCAATAAACACGTGCTCTACAGGCAGAAGTGGCATAAATTTAGGGGTTCATTTGGCAATCAGCGTCTTTTTGTGGGATGCATCTGCCAATTCGCAACGCTCCGAGAAACGCCAACTGTGAACAACAGAGCAAGCGAGCCTGACGCCGCCACATCAGTTTGAATCGCACCCCGGTGTTGCCTTCCTTTTTGCGCCCGCCGCCAAAGGCCAGATAATGGCAGGCTTGATCGCCATTGACAGGTTTCTCATGAATCATTTGCCAGACATCGAGTTTTCAGAAGAGTTGATCCGCCGGTATGACAAACTCGGCCCGCGTTACACCTCGTATCCAACGGCTGACCGTTTTCATGCGGAGTTCACTGAAGCCACCTATTTTTCCTATCTGGAGCAACGCAAGACAGACCCGAGCAAGAACCCGCCACTGTCGATTTACGTGCATGTGCCGTTCTGCGAGTCACTTTGCTACTTTTGCGCCTGCAACAAGATCATCACCCAGGACCATGGCCGCAGCACCGAGTACCTGCGTTACCTGGCCAAGGAGATGGCGCTGGCGGCGGCGCACATCGGCCCGGACCGGGGCACCGCGCAACTGCATTTGGGCGGCGGCACGCCGACCTTTTTGAAGCCCGATGAGTTGCGCGAACTGATGGCGCTGTTGCGCAGCCACTTCGACTTTTTGCCGGACGCCGAACTCGGCATTGAAATCGACCCGCGCACCGTCAGCGACGACACCATGGCGACGCTGGCCGAACTGGGCTTCAACCGCACCAGTTTTGGCGTGCAGGACTTTGACGCCACGGTGCAGCAGTCGGTCAATCGGATCCAGCCTTATGCCATGGTTGAGAAGGCCGTCAGCGCCAGCCGCAAGGCCGGTTTTGAATCCATCAACGCCGACCTGATTTATGGTCTGCCCAAACAGTCGATGGCAAGCTTCGACCGCACGCTCGATCGCGTGATTGAGCTGGCGCCGGAGCGCATCGCGCTCTACAACTACGCGCATCTGCCCAGCCGTTTCAAGGCGCAACGCCTGATTGTGGAAGCCGATCTGCCCAGCGCAGAGGCACGGCTGCAGATATTTCTGATGTCGGTGCGCCGTTTGCTCGATGCTGGCTACATCTACATCGGCCTGGACCACTTTTCCAAGCCTGATGACGAGTTGAACCAAGCCCGGCTTGACAAGAGCCTGCACCGCAATTTTCAGGGTTACACCACCCGCGCCGACTGCGACCTGATCGGCTTTGGCGTCTCCGCCATTGGCAAGGTGGGCTACTCCTACAGCCAGTCGGTGCGCACGGTGAAGGCCTATTACGAGCATCTGGACGCCGGCCACCTGCCGGTGGAAAAAGGCTTTGCGCTGAGCGCCGACGATGTGCTGCGGCGCCAAGTGATCATGGAACTGATGTGCAGCGGGCCGGTTATTTTTCAAACCATCAACCAGAAGCACGGCATTGATTTTGTGCGTTATTTCGCGCCCGAGCTGGTGCAGTTGCAGCAGTACCAAGAGGCCGGGCTGATCGAGGTCGACGCCGACAGCATTGCGGTCACGCCCAAGGGGCGCATGTTCGTGCGCGCGGTCGGCATGGTGTTTGACAAATACCTGGCGCAGCAAACCAGTGCCAAGTATTCGAAACTGATTTGAACCGGGGCACTGGGCCACCACACAAAACAAACGCAATGGCGACCTTGGCCGACCCATTGCCCTGAAGCCGGCGCCAGCGGCCAGCCGCAAGCGCTTCACGGTGCGTCGTCGGGCGCGGGTTGTCCGAGCCGGGTGCGGGCCGCCTCCAGCTTGGCGGCATAGTCGGTGGCCTCGCCGTAATTCAAAAAGCGCGCGTAGCGGGAATGGGTGCCCAGCACCTTGCGAGCGTGCTTGATCGGGCAAAAATACTCTTCGGTGCGCGCGATGATTTCACCGACGTAGGCGATCAGGCCGCTGCCGTAGGCACAGTAGCTGCAGTGGAATTTCTCGATGAAGTTGAGGTATTCCAGTTGCTGGCGGTCGAACACGATGTAGTCGCCCCGACGCACCTTGGCGATGCGGTAAATCGGAAAACAGCTGGCCTGGTAAAAGCTCACGCACAGGTCCAGGATCGCCAGCGGCACAATCATGCTGTAAATGATGGGCCCGGTGATCAGGTTCTGCGGCCGGTTCGTCACCAGCCAGTGGAAAAAGCCGTTCTTCAAGCGCCGGTGGGTCTGGCGGACGGATTGCTCGAACTCGACCCGCTTGCCCCGGATTTTGAAAAGAACGCTGGCTTCCTGCTCTTGCACCGCCTGGCGCAAATCATCTTCCAGGGTCCCCATCTGGTCGAGCAACTGGCGTATTTTTTCGTTCATGATGACTCCTTGGGTACATCATGCACCGATCTTGACCGACCCACCTCAGACCAGCCGCGCCTGCAGGTAGTCCAGCACATCATCGAGCGAGATAAGCCGGGCATAGTCCGCCTCCGGGATGTCGACCTGGAAGTGTTGGTGCAGGCGCAGCAGGAAATTGAGCCAGTCCATTGAATCGAGATCCACCTGGCTGCGCAGGGGGCGCGCTGGCGCCAGCGCATCGGCTTGCAGCTCTGGCGCGATGGCGCGCAGCATCTCCACGACCGTTACTTGCAGTTTTTGTCGCTCGGTGCTCATGGCGCCTCCCCAGGGTTGGTGGCTGGCACCGCGTGTGCCTGGAC
>JAKFXU010000058.1 GCA_021731215.1 Rhodoferax sp. | reverse complement strand
GCGCGCCAGGGCGGCTCAATCGGGCACGTAGCGCTGTCACCCAAAAGGTGAACTCGTGCGTGGGTACAGAAGTGAGTGTTCATGCGGCCTTGCAAGCGGAAATGAGCGGTCAACTGCGGTTTCTAGGTTCAGTGTTCTTCCGCTGGGGGGTTGGGCAGGGTGCGCGTGCGCAGCACGGTGGCGGCCACGCCGCTGGCCACGATCAGGCCCATGCCAGCCCAGCCGATCAGGGGAATCTGGTCGCCAAACAGCAGCAGGCTGTAGAAGGCGGCAAACACAATGCCGGAATACTGCAAATTGGCCACCAGCAGGGTCGAGCCCCGGCTGTAGGCGCGCGTCATGCACCACTGGCCGAGCGAGGCCAGAATGCCAATCGGCACCAGCCAGGCGGCGGCTTGCCAGCTCACCGCCGACCAGGGCGTCAGGCCGGTGAACACAATGCCGGCCAGACCGGCAATGACCGAGCCCAGTGAAAAATAAAACACGGTGCGGCCCTCGGGCTCGCCGACCTTGCCCAGGGCCGTGACCTGTATGTAAGCCAGTGCCGCCCCCATGCCGGAGAGCAGGCCGATCAGTCCGGCAAACAACTGGTTCTGGTCCAGCGTCGGGCGCAGCATCATCACCACGCCGGCAAAACCGGCCAGCACGGTGGCCATTAGCGGACCCTGGCGTTCGGCCTGGCCATACAGCACCGCACCGCCCACAATGAAGGCAGCGACCCAGACCCCACTCATGTAATTGAGCGTCATGGCGGTGGCCAGCGGCAGGTGGGCAATGGCATAAAACCACGAGCCCAGCGACAGCACGCCGATGACGCTGCGCCAGGCATGCATCATCGGCACCGGTGTGCGCAGCGGTGTGCCGCGCGCGCGCAACACCAGGCCGATGAAGATCACGCTCACCACGCCGCGGTAAAACACCAGCTCAAAGGTGTTGAAACTGCCGGCCGCCACCTTGACGCCGACCCCCATGGTGGCAAAGAAAAACGCGGCCAGAACCATCCACAGCGCTTGCATCGCGGTCAGAGCTGGAGTTGGCGCCGGTACCAGTCGTGAAAGTGCTGCATGCCGTCTTCCATTGGGCTTTGGTAGGGCCCGACTTCGTTGTCGCCGCGCAGCAGCAAGGCGCGTCGGCCAGCGTCCATGCGCTCGCCGATCTCATCGTCTTCCAGGCAGGTTTCCATGTAGGCGGCCTGCTGGGCTTGGACAAACTCGCGCTCGAAGGCCTGGATTTCTTCCGGGTAATAGAACTCCACCATGTTCAGGGTCTTGTCCACGCCCATCGGGTGCAGGGTGGACACCGTCAGCACATGCGGATACCACTCCACCATGATGTGCGGGTAGTAGGTAAGCCAGATGGCGCCCTGCTTGGGTGGCGCGTCCTTGCGGTAGGCGCGCAACGCATCCTGCCAGCGCTGGTAGACCGGGCTGCCGGCCGGGCCATTGGCTTGGGCCAGGCCGACGGTTTGCACCGAGTAGTTTTCCTTGAATTCCCAGCGCAGGTCGTCGCAGGTCACAAAACCACCGAGACCGGGGTGGAACGGTCCGACGTGGTAGTCCTCCAGGTAGACCTCGATAAAGGTTTTCCAGTTGTAGTGGCACTGGTGCATTTCCACCTTGTCCAGTACAAAGCCGGTGAAATCCAGATCGGCGATCGGACCCATGCCGGCCAGATCGGCGTGGATGTCGCGGCCATTGTCTTCAAACAGCAGGCCGTTCCATTGCCGCAGCTTGTAGTTGTTCAGGTTCAGGCAGGGGTCTTGTGGAAAATGCGGGGCGCCCAAGAGCGTGCCGGCGGGTTGCGGCCCGCTGGCGCTGTAAGTCCAGCGGTGCAGCGGACACACGATATTGCCGGCGGCCGTGCCGGGCTGCGTGCTATTGACCGAGCCACGCCCTTGCAGCATCAACGCCTGGCGGTGGCGGCAGACGTTGGAAATCAATTCAATGCCGGTCGGCGTGCGCACCAGCGCGCGTCCCTGCGCCTCTTGGGGTAGGGTGGCGTAGTCGCCCAGCTTGGGCACACTCAGGGCATGGCCGACATAGCGCGGGCCGCGCTGGAAGATTTCCTTGAGTTCGCGCTGGTACAGCGCTTCGTCAAAATAGCTGATAACTGGTAGTTGGCCGCTGGCCTGCTGCAGTTGAAGACTTAAATCAGACATGAGTCCTGACCTAAGGGCTCGTTCAGCAATAACTTGCACATTTGTCTCGCCCGCTTCGGGCGCGCTGCGTTGTTGCAAATCGCTTGTGTGGCAGAGCCACACGGCATGCTTTGCGCCTAGCATCGCATCGCCGAATCCGACGGCCAAATGCACAACTTATTACCGAACGAACCCTAAAGACTCCCCGCAGGGAGATGCGCCGAGGCGCGGTACAAAGGGAGCCGGCCAGGGGCCGGCGCAAGGAGGCTGGATTGTACCTGTCAGCCGGTTTTGCCCCGCGCTCGCCACCAGGCGCAGCCCAGCGCCTAAAATCAGCAATTTTGGACCGACGAAATTTCCCTTATGGCTTCTGCCCCCCACCCTGGTTTGGCCGCCCCGGCCAGTTTTGAAGCGGCGCTGCAAGAGCTTGAACAGCTGGTGGCGCGGCTCGAGTCGGGTGAACTGCCGCTGGAGCAATTGCTCAGCGGCTACCAGCGCGGCGCCGAATTGCTCAAGTTTTGTCGTGACCGGCTGGAAGCGGTCGAATCTCAGATCAAGGTGCTGGATCAAGGGGCGCTCAAAACGTGGACACCCG
>JAKFXU010000061.1 GCA_021731215.1 Rhodoferax sp. | reverse complement strand
CGGCTGTCACCCAAAAGGTGAACTCGTGCGTGGGTACAGAAGTGAGTGTTCATGCGGCCTTGCAAGCGGAAATGAGCGGTCAACTGCGGTTTCTAGGTTGATACCCCCGCGCTCCCTGTTGAAGCCGTGCGCGAAGCGCTGGCCAACGCCTTTGTCCACCGTGACTATGCCAGCGCCGCAGGCTCGGTGTCCGTGGCTTTGTACGACGACCGGCTTGAGGTTATTTCCCCTGGCGAGCTGCACTTTGGGCTGACCCCCAAAATGCTCTTTCAGCCCCACGAGTCCAAGCCATGGAACCCGTGGATCGCCAAAGTGTTCCACCGCCGCGGCATTATCGAAACCTGGGGTCGGGGCACGCTCAAAATCGCCAGCCTCATGCAAGCGGCCGGTTTGCCTGTGCCAACATTGCAGGAGCGCACGGAATCAGTTTGGATGACTTTTCTTCTACCGCACCACCGTGTCGGTGTAAATGTCGGTGTAAATGTCGGTGTAAATGGTCTTCTTGCCTACATTCAGGCCAACCCTGGCCAGAGAGCTGGTGAAATGGCTGTCACTTTTGCGGTAACGCAGCGAACCATCGAGCGATGGCTCAAACAGCTCAAAGCTCAAGCCCTCATCGAATTCAAAGGTGCCCCAAAAACTGGCGGATACCATCGTACGGCGGACAACGCGACTAACGAAAAGGAAGGTAATAACGAATGAAAACCGCCCTCATCACCGGCATCACCGGCCAAGACGGCAGCTACCTGGGAAGCGTCAACAGAGCCCCTCGCCCCATGCCCCTCGAATACCGTCTTGAATCTCTGGAATAGCAATGACCCTACGCAAAGGCATCATCCTCGCAGGCGGCTCCGGCAGCCGGCTGCACCCGGCCACGCTCGCCATCAGCGCGTGTTAGTATCCTCGTTCACTAAATGAACGCATCTGAATTGTCATCCGCCCAAAGCCCCCCAAATGCCGTCACCATGGTGGTCGAGCAGGGGCCAGACACTTTTAAAGCTGAATCAAAACGCTTGACAAGCACGTCCCTTCAAGAAGACAACCACCTGAGCCAGAACAAGCTGGCTTATGCTTACCTGCTCACGCCCACGGGCATTACCGAAAAAGCCGGCCTTACCGTTCGCTTTCTGGCGTGCAAGGTGGCCGAGTACGAAAGCCTGACGCTTGAGATCGAAGCGCTGAAATCTGAAATGAGCAAAGTCCAAAGCAACCCGGCCTCCATTCATGACTAACGCAAAAATAGAGCATCCATGACCCCCGTCACTCAATCCACATCGCCACTGCCTTTGCCTGGCATGGACAAGCTGCTGCGGGAAGTGTTGGCACGCTTTCCAGGGCTGATGCTGGCGCTCGTGTTTGGCTCGGTTGCCAAGGGGTGTCAACGCGCAGACAGCGACCTGGACATTGCAGTAGCAGCCAACCAGGCACTAACAGCGGCCGATAAGATGGCCATCATCGAAGCCCTGGCAGAGCGCACGGGCCGCCCCGTTGACCTGATTGATCTGAAAGTGGTAGCCGAGCCTTTATTGGGGCAAATCGTGCGGCATGGCCGTCGCCTGATGGGTAGCGACAACGCGTATGGCCAGTTGATCAGCCGCCATTTGTTTGAACAGGCAGACTTCATGCCGTATCGCAACAGGGTGTTGGCAGAAAGGCGGGCGGCATGGATCGGGAAGTAGTCGAGCAAAAACTGGAGTCGCTGCGCCGCTGTTTGCAGCGCATTGAAACCAAATGCCCTGCGGATGCTGAGACGCTGGTCGCGGACGTTGACCTGCAAGACATCGTTTCGCTAAACCTCAGCCGTGCCGTCCAGTTGTGTGTTGACATTGGCGCGCACCTGATTGCTGGCATGGACGTGCCGCCACCCGACACGATGGGACAGACTTTCGACCTGCTCGCGCAATCAGGGGTGCTGGATACAACGTTGGCAAGCAGTTTGAAAAAGGCCGTTGGATTTCGCAATATTGCCGTGCACAGCTACGAAACCATCAACTGGCACATCGTGCACAGTATTGTGAAAAACCACCTGACAGACTTTTCAGCATTTGCAAAAGTCGTGTCGACGAAACTGGACCAATGAACATTGTCAGCAGCAAAGCCCAAGCCGCCCGGCTGGAAATGTAGCCATGAAAGCCATCTCATTGCCCACGCCCTTGATCGCTGATGGTCGTCAGTTGATCGATGCCGGCCGTCTTAAATCTCTGGAATGGCAATGACCCTCCGCAAAGGCATCATCCTCGCCGGCGGCTCCGGCAGCCGGCTGCACCCGGCCACGCTCGCCATCAGCAAGCAGTTGCTGCCGGTGTATGACAAGCCCATGATTTACTACCCGCTCAGCACCCTGATGCTGGCCGGCATGCGCGACGTGCTGATCATCAGCACCCCGCAAGACACCCCGCGCTTCGAGCAACTGCTGGGCGACGGTAGCCAGTGGGGCATGAATTTGCAGTACGCCGTGCAGGCCAGCCCCGACGGCCTGGCGCAGGCCTTTCTGATTGGCGAGCAGTTTGTCGGCAACGCCCCCAGCGCCCTGGTGCTCGGCGACAACCTGTTTTACGGCCACGACTTGGTGAATCTGCTGTCAAGCGCTGACAGCCAGGCCAGCGGCGCCACGGTATTTGCCTACCATGTGCAAGACCCCGAGCGCTACGGCGTCGTGGCCTTTGACAAGGCCGGCAAAGTCAGCAGCATCGAAGAAAAGCCGCTTAAGCCCCAAAGCAACTATGCCGTCAC
>JAKFXU010000060.1 GCA_021731215.1 Rhodoferax sp. | reverse complement strand
GCTCTCCCCACCGGCCATGATGTCGCCGCTGCGCACGGCTGCCGCGAGTTCGGCCTTGACCTGTTCACGCGTGAGTCCCAACTGCACCTGCTTGGCCGGATAGCGGTTCGGGTACAACTCGTTGAGTTTGAGGCCGCTCTCCCCACCGGCCATGATGTCGCCGCTGCGCACGGCTGCCGCGAGTTCGGCCTTGACCTGTTCGCGCGTGACTTCGGCCAAGGCCGGGGTGGCCGCGATCAGGCCGGAAGCGAGGATCAATGCGATTGCTGTAAATTTGGTTTTCATGCTGATTCCTTTTAAAGGTTGTTAAACATTTCCGGACCGGTCGGTCGTCATCGTGTGCCGTCTTGCCCAGCTCCCATCGCCACATTGCGATATGAGTGAACTATAGAAAACGGACCCCGCCAAGAACATGACGGACAAATTACAAATGGGTCAGTAGGTCGTAAGAAATGCAACCCCTGCATTCATCTTGTTGCACCCGAGCTGGTTCACCCGCCTGGTGCAGATAACAGAAATGTAATCTTGCGGTCAGTGTTCTGTTGGGGGCAGGCCGGCACACTGCGGCCCATTAGTTGTCCGGGGATTGATTCATGACCGTTAGTTCCGTTCGCCATCGAAAAGGCTGGTTGCCCTGCACCTTGCTGCTGCTGGCCGTTGGCAGCGTCTGGGCGCAAGCGACGCCGCCAAGCCCTGCCACGACGCTGAAGCAGGCGTTTGACTCGGCCTGGCTGCGCCAACCCGAAGCGCAGTCTCAAGTGGCGCGCCAGGAGGCCGCCATCGCCCAGCGCCAGGCTGCCAACAGTTGGACGGCCGAGCCGGCAAGCCTGGAGTTGTCGCTCCGGAGCGACCGCCTGAACAAGAATCTGGGCAGTCGCGAGTTCGAGGCAGGATTGGCTTTTCCCTTGTGGCTGCCGGGCGAGCGGGCGCGCACCGGCGCGCTGGCCGACGCCGAGCTCCGGGCCGGCGCGAGCCGGGTGCTGGCGGCGCAACTGCGTACCGCGGCCAGCGTGCGCGAGTCCTACTGGCAGTGGCAACGCGCCCGTGGCGAGCATGCGCTGGCCCGGGAGCGCCTGAGCAATGCGCAGCAGTTGGCGGCGGACGTCGCCAAGCGGGTCAAGGCCGGCGATCTGGCGCGCGCCGATCAGCACCAGGCCGATGGGGCGGTGGCGACGGCCGAGGCCGCAGTGGCCGAGGCCGCCAGCGCGCTGGCGGGCGCATCCCAACAACTGCGCGCCCTGACCGGCAGCCCACCGGGACCGAGCGCCATCGCCGCGCAGGGCGCCGACGCTGTGACCGAGCCGGTGCCCGAGCTGCCCGCTGATGTGGCGGCCCTGGATAGCCGCCACCCGGCGCTGGCCGAACTGCTGGACCGGGCGGAGCTGGCCCGCCGCGCCGCCGAATTGGCGCGGGTGCAAACACGCCCCAACCCCGAGCTGAGCCTGGCCACGGCCAGGGACCGCGGGCTGGCCGGCGAGCCTTACGAGCAAAGCATCACGCTGGGCATTCGCATCCCCTTTGGTTCGGACAGCCGCAACCGGGCCAAGCGGGCCACAGCGCAAGCCGACGCCATCGAAGCCGAGAGCCTGCGTAACCTGGAGCAGGGGCGCGTGCTGGCGGAGCTCGACAGCGCCCGGGTACATCTCGAATCGGCCCGGGTTCAGCTCACGGCGGCGGACAAACGTGCGCAGCTCGCCCGGGAGTCGCGCAGCTTCTTCCAGAAGTCCTACCAAATGGGCGAAACCGACTTGCCGACCCGCTTGCGCATCGAGCTCGAAGCCGCGGAGGCGCAGCGCCAGGCCAGCCGCACGCGCATCGAGCTGGCGGCGGCGGTATCGGCCTTGCGCCAAGCCCTGGGGCTGCTGCCCGAATAGCTCCCTAGAGATCAGAACCCACTTGAGAAATCCAATCATGACTATTTTGAAAAGGCTGAACGCCTTCTGTCTGGCGACCTTCATCGCAGCCACACCGTTCACAACATGGGCTGACGCCGGCCATGACGACGGCGCGCCGGCCGCTGCGGGCGGCTCAGGGCTGCCACGCTTCAGCGCCGTCTCCGAGACCTTCGAGCTGGTCGGCGTGCTCAATGGCAAACAACTCAGCCTTTATCTGGACCGCGCGGCCGACAACAGCCCGGTCAAGGATGCCCAGCTTGAACTCGAACTGGGCGGCGTCAAGGTGGCCGTCAAGCCCCATGGCGAGGGCGAATTTGAAGCCACGCTGGCGCAAGAACTCAAGCCCGGCGTCACCACGGTGGCGGCGACGGTGATCGCGGGCCAGGAGACCGATCTGCTGGCCGGCGAACTCGACATCCGCGCAGCCGCTCACGCCGATGCATCCATCAGCAGCCGACCCTGGAACAAGTACGGCACTTGGGCTGTTGCCGGACTGTTTTCCCTGGCCGGGCTGGCCTGGGGCCTGCGGCGCCTGCGCGCCCATCGAATCAACCGAGTGGGAGGTGCAGCATGATGGCGCGTTTTCTGAAGTCCGCCGCCAGCTCCGCCTGCTGCGCCGCACTGCTGAGCTTGACGGCGCCGGTCTGGGCCGGACCCGGCCACGACGGTGGCCACGACGGGGAGGCGACCGATGTTGCGCTGACTGGCAGCGGCCCCAAACGCCTGCCCGATGGCAGCGTCTTCCTGCCCAAGCCGGCCCAGCGCCAGATGGGCGTGCGCACGCTGGTTGGCGAAGCCAAGCAGTTGCCGCGCTCGACCGAGCTGTCAGGCAAGGTCGTGA
>JAKFXU010000213.1 GCA_021731215.1 Rhodoferax sp. | reverse complement strand
GGTCATGGGATTAATCGTTGGGTCAAGCCGTGATTGTCAACCAAGTGGCCCACGCGTCGGCGCGCCGCTGCCCTGCTGCCCGGCTTGGCCGCCGCCGCTGCAGGCCGCCGCTGTTGAATTCGGGTGCGATTCAAACTGGGGTGGCGGCGTCAGGCTCGCCTCATGTGGCCGCGTTTTTAAAGGTGGGAAATCGGTTCTTGACTGCGCGCTGGCCTTGAAGGAGCGGCAAGCGATGAACAGGCCGATCAAATCAATCGCTTCAACGCGCCTGCGCCCGTGTACTTCATCCCTTCAAGCACCAGTTAGTAGGGTGGGCAAAGCGCAGCGTGCCCACGGACGCACATTCCAGGATGCGCCACTTGCCTGGTCACTGCCGTGGTGGCTGACACCCGTGGGCACGCTGCGCTTTGCCCACCCTACCCGGTTTCTCAACGCGGCGCGTGGACTTGATCCCTTCAGGCACCAGGCCCAAGGTGGCCGTTGGCGCCCCGCTGCCCGGCTTGGCCGGCGCCGCTGTTGAATTCGCCATGCACGCGGGGTGGGTATTTGATCAAATAAGCTAGGGCTTGTGCTCTCGATCGGACCCTGATGCAGAACCCTCAAAAACACGCGCCAACCCGGCCGCCACGCCTGCTCGGCCTGGCGCCCATCGTCTCCGACACCACCCGGCTGCTGGTGCTGGGCAGCTTTCCGGGCGCGGCCTCGTTGGCGCGCCAGCAGTATTACGCCCATGCGCAAAATCAGTTCTGGAAGATTCTGCAAGCCATTTGGCCCGATTGCCCGGGTGCAATCGGCGCGCCCAGCTATGAACAACGCTGCGCCTGGCTGCTGGAGCGCGGGCTGGGCGTGTGGGATGTGTATGCTTCCTGCGAACGCGAGGGCAGTCTGGACAGCGCCATCCGCCAGCCGCAGGTCAATGATTTCGCCGGCCTGCAGCGCCGCTGTCCGCAGCTCAGGGCCATAGCCCACAACGGCGGCGAGAGCTTTCGCCACGCCAACTGCAGCGCCGCGCTGGGTCTGGCCGTCTATCAACTGCCCTCCACCAGCCCGGCCAACGCCAGTTGGAGTTTCGAGCGCAAGTTGGCCGCCTGGCGCGCGGTGGTCGCCGCCGCCGGGCTGGTGTGAACGCCGCGCGCGGGTGTTTGGGGATAATGCCCTGATCTTGAAAAAACGCAATCAAACTCTGCCCGAAGTTAATTTTTCGGATGAAGGCCCGATTCGGCATCTGCATCTGGGCACCCAGTGGATTCAGGGCTCCATGCTGATCGACGCGCCGACGGTGCTGTTCCATGAATACATCCAGCGCATGATGGGCTGGCTGCTGTTGGTTGAGCCCGACAGCGTCAGCCAGCGCCAGGCCATGCAACTGGGCCTGGGGGCCGGCTCGCTGACCAAGTTTTGCGTTAAGGAACTGCGCATGAAAACAACTGCCATCGAGCTCAACCCGCAGGTGCTCGCGGCCTGTCGCGGCTGGTTCAAGCTGCCGGGGGACAACAGCCGCCTGCAAGTGGTGCTGGCTGACGCCGCGCTGGAAATTCAGGACGCCAAATGGTGGGGCACGGTCGATGCGCTGCAGGTCGATTTGTACGACCACGAGGCCGCCGCGCCGGTGCTCGACAGCTTTCCCTTTTATAACCACTGCCGGCGCCTGCTTAACGCCGAGGGCTGCATGACGGTGAACCTGTTTGGCCGGGCCTCCAGCTTTGCGCGCAGCGTCGAGAAAATCTCGGCGGCGTTCGGGGCCGATGCGGTGTGGGCGTTCAAACCCACGCGCGAAGGCAACACCGTGGTGCTGGCGCAGCGCACGCCCGCGCGGCCCAAGCGCGAGCTGCTGCTGCAACGCGCCGACATCATTCAGGCGCGCTGGGGCCTGCCGGCCCCCAAATGGGTGCGCGTGTTCAAACCGCTGCTGGCATGAACAGCGCCTCAAACACTCGCTCGACGGCCCGCACGGCGCACAGCGGGCCGCTCGATTGGCGCCGGCTGGTGAAGTGGCTGCACAGCGACGGCGTCATCAGCGCCGAGGAAGCGCAGCGCGTCACGGCGCGCTGCACCCAGGCCGAGAGCGTGCAGCACCCGCTGGTGCGCCTGGCCAGTGTCTCGGTGCGCCGCGCCGTTGACGCCAAGGCGCTCGACATCGAGCTGCTGACGCAGTGGCTGGCCGCGCGCGCCGGGCTGGCCTACCTGCGCATTGATCCGCTCAAGGTCGATGTCGGCAAGCTGTCCGACAGCATGAGCGCGGCCTACGCCGGCCACCACAAGATTTTGCCGCTGCAGGTGACGCCGAGCGAAGTGGTGGTGGCCACCGCCGAGCCGTTCCTGACCGACTGGGTGGCCGAGGTCGAGCGCCAGATGCGCCGCACGGTGCGCCGGGTGGTCGCCAGTCCGCAGGAAATTCAGCGCTACACCGCCGAGTTTTTTGCGCTCGCCAAGTCGGTGCGCGCCGCCAGCAAAGCGGGCGGCCAAAGCAGTGGCGCCAGCTTCGAGCAACTGGTGGAGCTGGGCAAGACCAACAAGCAGCTCGATGCCAACGACCAGGGCGTGGTGCAGGTGGTGGACTGGCTCTGGCAGTACGCTTTTGACCAGCGCGCCAGCGACATTCACCTGGAACCCCGGCGCGAGCAGGGCGTGATCCGCTTTCGCATCGACGGCGTGCTGCACCCGGTCTACCAGATGCCGATGGGCGTGCTCAACGCCATGAGCGCGCGCATCAAGCTGCTGGGGCGCATGGACGTGGTGGAAAAACGC
>JAKFXU010000289.1 GCA_021731215.1 Rhodoferax sp. | reverse complement strand
CCCAACACCTGCCGCGCCTTTGAAATATCCAACGCGGGCAGGCTCATGGGCATCTCCAATTAACGCAAGGGTAGGCTGCGACAAGACACGATTAACCAACGAATCGGGCTCGCCGCGACGTTGTTCAAACTCCTGGGGCGTAAAGCAGATGGGATTGATTTTTCGGCCCAACTGCGCTTCTACCTGTCGGCGCCGATTGAATATTGACCCACCCTCGGTGCATCAAAGGGCTTCAGCGCAAAACACGGTCGGGGTGACGATCCGGGTACGACTGAAGTGACCACGCTGCAACAACCCGGCGCGATGATCGCCAGTCACCAGGTAGTCGGCCTCGCCGACGAGGGCCATCGCCAACAGGAACGCATCGAAGGGATCGTCGGCCTCAATGTCAGTGGGCAACTGCTTCAACACCAATGCGCGTTGCAAGTTATTCACCATTGCCCCGACACGGTGCGGCTGGAGAATCGCTTTGAATTTCTCATAACGGCTAGCCCGGCGCAACTCATCGAGCTGGCTCACTGATGTCACGATCTCAAAGCGCGCAGTTCGCCAAGCCCGGTAGATGGTATCGGGATGGCCGTGGGGCGAGATCAACGCACTGAGCAGGACATTGGTGTCCAGCACGACACGCATCAGTGTTCACGGGCCCACTGCACTGCTTCGGCAACAATCGCAGTCAGGTCGGCCTCGCTCACATTGACGTTGGCGGCTTTGGCTTGCTCGGCCGACAACTCAAGAATGTGCGCCCGCACCGCCTCCTCAATAAAGCGCGACAAGTCACCTTTGCGACCACCCCCTTGACCGGCAAGGTACATGCGCACGGATTGATCGGTGTTCGGCGACACCGCAATATTCCAGCGAATTGAATTCATGATAATTTCGATGTTTGCGTGTATAGGTGTTTATACACCATTCAGAAGGCGGACGCAAGGTAGTCATTTCTTGGTCACCCCTCGTCACTGCGAGGCCGAAGACTGTGGCAACCCCCCGCCACCGCCCGCCGCAGCCCCTCATCCACCAACACCGGCGGAGTCCAGCCCAACAAGTGCCGCGTTTTTTCAATATCCACCTGCAAAGACCCGCACAGCCGCTGAGCCACATCGGGCTTGCCCACCAGGGCTGCCGCCAGTTTCAGCCAGCTGGCCGGCACCGGAACCAGACGCGCCGGTCGGCCCATGGCCTGGCCCATGCGGCGCAACAACTCCGTGGTGGAACCATCTTCGCCATCGGAAACCAGAAAGGTCGGATTGGCCCCAACAACCTGCTGCACAACAAAAAAACTCTAAATCAATTGGAATCTGACCCCCCAATTAACTCAAGCTGCTTCCAACCCGATCACCAGCCGCTTGCCAAGTAACTGGATGGCTTGGGCGATGCGCGGCAATTTTGAACCATAGTGCGGATCAAGCAGGCGGCGTACTTCTTTTTCATCGATGCCCAATTGCTTGGCAAGTTGCACTTTTGTGATTCCCGCTTCACTCATGGCCATATACAAGGCCGCCTTTGCCACTGTTTCGGCGGGGGGAACAACGGAATATTCGCCGCGTCTGGTTTTGCTTGGCGTCGGGAAGGTGATACCTTCAAGCATATATGTCGCAAACACCTCATCCATTGCATCAGCGGCTTGCGTCAGTGCCTCTTCCTTGCTCTCACCTTGGGTAATCAACGGTGGCAAGTCGCGGCAAGTCACGATAAATCCACCCTCTTCGGCGGCTTTCAGCAATACGGGATATTCAAAACGCTCCATGACACACCTCACAAATCATTTGGTTTAACGCCTAACTGGGAACACATGCCGTGGAACGTGCCTGTTTTTAGCTCATCTTTTGGGTTGCGGACTATCGTGAATGCGCTGCCAAAATAGAGCGTTTGATGACTGCCTTTGCCACGTGAAGCATTGAGCGTCACGGCAACGCCTTGCTTTCTGCCGTAGGCTTTCAATTTTCGGATAAATTCGTTTCCAGTCACGCCGTCATTATCGGACGAAAACGACCGGACATGCAACAGGTTTTTGCTTTCAGAAGGCCGATGCACAGGTCAGTGGTATCCCGGCACATGGGTCAAAATTGGACCGGCGCTAACAGACGAGTAGGCAATCCATTCCTCCATACGACACCCGGCGGGACCCCCTCACTCGGGGCAGCACTCTCTCTGGCCACCGCTGGCGTGCCCACCCGCATGCTTCGGAACTTGGGTATTTTGAAAATGGCGTTGTGCCGCCCTACCCGGTCGGACCAGTACAGGGCGGGGCCGGGCGAGGTCAAGCGCACCAGCACCGCCACCAGCAATACCGGTACGGCCAGCACCACAGCGGCCGCCAAGGCCAGCAACAAATCAAATACCCGCTTCATGTCCATATCCTTTTGCTGCTTTTCTGAGTTCAGGCAAAGCCAATGTGGGTCACGCGTTGGAGACGGCGGTCCTGCACGAACTACAGCGCCGCGGCGCCCAGGTGAACTATGTGCGCACCCCGGCCGGTTTTGAGGTGGACTTTTATGCGCGCGGCCCGGCGGGCAACGAGGCCCTGATTCAGGTCTGCGCCGACCTCGACAGCCCCGACACCCTGGCGCGTGAAGTACGTGCACTGCAGGATGCCGCCCGGGCTTGGCCCAACGCCGCGTTACAACTCATCACACTCAACCTAGAAACCGCAGTTGGACTTGCCCGAGTGGACTGCTGGCGGCGTGTCTGGGTAGGCGTGACAACGCAGTTGTAGGGTGGGCAAAGCGCAGCGTGCCCACGGACTGCTTTGTTGGGTCGGATTGAA
>JAKFXU010000046.1 GCA_021731215.1 Rhodoferax sp. | reverse complement strand
GTCCTGCACGCGAAAGGCGATGGCGCAGACGCTGGGGCCGTGCTGGCGCGCAAAACGCTGGGCAAACGAATCCGGCTCGGCGTTGATGATGAAGTTGATGCCGCCCTGGCGGTACAGCGTCACGTTTTTATGGCGGTGTTTTGCAATCGGCTTGAAGCCCATGCGTTCGAACAGCGCGCCCATGGCGGCGGGATCGGGCGCGGCGTATTCGATGAACTCGAATCCGTCGGTACCCATGGGGTTGTCCCAGGCAGCAGGAGCGGTTGTGGCAGCGGGGTGGGTGGTGGCGGTCATGGTGTCTCCAGGCGATAAGGGCGTTGCGGGCAACAAGTCTCTTCACTGTAAGGGCGCCGGCCCTCATGTTTTATGCAAATCAAGGCGCAGATATTGGCATTTGCGCAGTAAACCTGCAAAATAGTCGCTATGGAAGCATTGGACAAGCTGGATCGGCTCATACTGCGCAGCCTTCAGGCAGATGGGCGGGCCACCTACGACCAGATCGCCGAGCAGGTCAGCCTGTCGCCCAGCGCGGTGCTGCGCCGCGTCAAGCGACTGGAGGAAAGCGGCGTGATTGATCGTTATGTCGCGCTGGTCAGGCCCGAAGCGGTCGGGCTGGGATTGACCGCGTACATCAATGTACGGCTTGAAAAACACACGGAATCGCACAAACGCAACCCGATGGACCTGTTCCGCGCCAGCGTGCAGACCTGGCCCGAGGTGGTCGAATGTGCGGCGCTGACCGGCGAAATGGACTACCTGCTGCGGGTGGTGGTGGCCGACATGGGGCATTACAGCCGTTTCATCATGGACACCCTGCTCAAACACCCCAGCGTGCAGGATTGCAAAACCAGCTTTGTGCTGGACCGGGTGAAGGCGACGACGGCGGTCCCGGTTTGATGGGGTGGGCTCGCCCGGCTTGTTTTTGCGGGCGCCTGGGCGCCTAATCAGCGATGAATTAGGGGAAGCTACCCGTTTGGGCGTTGCCTTGTGCCGGTCTGGCCAGCGCTGAAGCGGCCCATTGCTCCTGATTTGATAGCTGTTTGCCCTTGCTGTACATGGGCTGAAGGCCAATTTGACTTGTCAGCCGGGCTTGGTGCGGTGTTGGCCCGGGCAGAGCCCCTGTGGCTGGACTTCCTAGGGAAAACCCTTATATTGACCCCATGGTTACCCCCGGCTTACTTTTAAAGGCATCCCTGAACGCAGGCAAGGAGTTCTTCCGTTCGCCTGCGATCGAGGGCGAGCCCCCTGCTTACCGTGCGCCCGTGATGGTGCCCATCCGCTCCATAGGTCCCAGCCACAGCGAGCGGATAGAACGGCATTTGCTCGCGCTGGATTCGCACGACCGTTACCTGCGCTTCGGCTACGCTGCCAGCGACGAGCAGGTTCGTCGTTACTCGGCCAGCCTCAACTACGAGCGGGATGAAATTTTCGGCATCTACAACCGCCGGCTTGAACTGATTGCCATGGCGCATCTCGCGCTGTCGGTGGACCCCACGCTGACCAGTTGCGCCGAGTTCGGCGTGTCGGTGTTGCCGCAAGCGCGCGGCCGCGGCTACGGCGCCCGCCTGTTCGAGCGCGCCGTGATCCACGCGCGCAACGAGGGCGTGAGCATGATGTTCATCCATGCGCTCAGCGAAAACACCGCTATGCTCAACATCGCCCGCAAGGCCGGCGCGGTGATCGAGCGCGACGGCTCCGAGAGCGAGGCCTACCTCAAGCTGCCACCGGCCGACCTGGACTCGCGCATGACCGAAATGGTCGAAGAGCAGATTGCCCAGACCGATTACCGGCTCAAGGTTCAGGCCCGGCAGTTCTGGGGCATCCTGGCGATGGTCCAGGAAGTGCGGCGCGGCGTGCGCGACAGCCGCGACCGCATGCCGATGTAATGGCCCCCACGTTCGCTCACTGCGTGTAGCTCTCTGCCCCCCGAGGGGGCGCTGCGCCTGCGGGCCGGCAGAGCCGGACCCGCGGCCCCTGCTTGAAGGGGGAGGGCTCCAGGCCCAAAGTCAATCTGCAGCGGGTTTGTAGCGCCTTGCGCTGCTGCCGTGCCGCCGGTCGGCGAGCGGCAGGCCGTCCTGACCGGCCATGGCATCGGCGACCTGCTGCAGGCGTTCCAGCATCCGGCCCAGCATGTCTGTTTCTGCCGGCGTCAGTGCTGCAAGCACCTCGCGGTTGATCCGGCTGACCAGCGGGAACAACTCGCTGTGCAGGGCGATCCCGGCGGGCGTGAGTGCCAGCTGGATCTGCCTGGCGTCACCGGCGCGGCTGGTCCGGCTGACCAGTTTTTTGCCGGCCAGCGCCGTCAAAGCCTTGGAGGTGCGCGGTCGATCCAGATGGGCTTGTTCTGCCAGTGCCGATGAGCCCATGGGTCCGCGCGCCGCGAGCACGGCCAGCACGCGCCACTCGCGCCGCGTGATGCCGAACTGGCCTTCGCAGTAACGCACCACCACGCTGCCGGCCGTGGCATGCAGGCGGCTCAGCCGGTACAGCAACAGGTCGTCAAGAATTTCTGGCTGCGCCAGGCGCGGCACGTCCGGAGAAGGGCTGGGCATGAGGGTTATTACCGGGGATGATTGATTTCTGCAATCAATGGTGCGTCGGGACAATCGCGGCTCACACACCGGAGAATCATCATGCCACAGCGTTTTGCATCCGCACCGCCTGCCCTCCAACGCCGCAAGCTCCTGCTTCACGCTGCCGCCGCAGGCGTGCTGGCCGCCAGCGTGGGCATGCCGCGCTGGGCACGCGCCCAAAGCGGGCCGATGCGGATTGTGG
>JAKFXU010000184.1 GCA_021731215.1 Rhodoferax sp. | reverse complement strand
TTTTGCACGGCAGTGTGCACATTGGCCAGCAACACGTCGCGCGCCAGCGTTGATTTGCCGGAGCCGGAGACGCCGGTGACGGCGACCAGGCGGCTCAGGGGAACCTGGACGGTGACGCTTTGCAGGTTGTGCAGGGTGGCGTTGTTGACGGTGAGCCAGCGCGGCACTTCGGGAACTGCGAAACCGGGGGCAAGTCCAATGGTGCTGGCCGCAGCGGGAGTCAAGGGGGCGGGTGACGATGTTGAGCTTGCGTCTGAGGCGCCCGGCGCACCGGTTTCGGCCGCAGCGAGCACCACGACCGAACGCCGAACCTGCAGCGGATGCTTCATGGCCTGCAGTAGATAACGCCCCGTTTGTGACTCCGAAGCTGCTTGAATGTCCGCCACCGACCCCTGCGCCACCAGCCGCCCGCCGCGCTTGCCGGCACTGGGGCCGATGTCGATGATGTGCTCGGCGTGGCGGATGGTGTCTTCGTCGTGTTCCACCACCACCAGCGTGTTGCCTTTGTCGCTCAAGGACTGCAGCGCGCCCAGCAGGATCTGGTTGTCGCGCGCGTGCAGGCCGATGGTGGGCTCATCGAGCACGTAGCACACGCCCTGCAGGTTGCTTCCGAGTTGGGCCGCCAGGCGGATGCGCTGCGCCTCGCCACCGCTGAGGGTAGGGGCGCCGCGATCGAGCGTCAGGTAGCCCAGGCCCACTTGCTCCAGAAACTCAAGTCGGCTCTTGATCTCGGGCACCAGGTCACGCGCGATGTCGGTTTCACGCTGGCTCATGCGGCCCAGGGCTTGCAGCGTTTCCACCCACTGACGCAAATCGGTCACACTCAGGCGCGCCAGTTCGGTAATCGCGACGCCGTCAATCGTCTGTTTGGCGTCGTGACCGTGGCTGGCATCGCTGGCCAGTTGCAGGCCAAACTTGACCGCACGGGCGGTCGCATTGAGGCGGGTGCCCTGGCAGTTGGGGCAAGCCGCATCGACCAGGTCTTCCACGTCGGCCTCGGCAAAAGTCTGCTCGCGGCCCTTGTTGTCCTCGTCGCGCACCGAGTCGTCAAACACCTTGCGCTGCTCCTTGGTCAGGCGCACGCCGGTGCCGACGCAATCGGGACACCAGCCGTGCTTGCTGTTGTAGGAGAACAAACGCGGGTCGAGTTCGGCATAACTGGTGCTGCAGACCGGGCAGGCGCGCTTGGTGGAAAACACTGCCAGTGCGCCGATAGCGGCGGTCGGCGTGCCGGCCAGCATGGCGGCACGCAAACCACTCAAATTGCTCAAGATATGAACCACGCCCTTGCCATGCTGCAGCGCGGCGGCCAGGCCGGTGCGCAACTGGGCTTCGTTGGCGGGCGACACCTCCAAACTGAGCACCGGCAACTCGATCGTGTGCTCCTTGAAACGGTCGATGCGCGGGAAAGCGGTGGTCGGCAAAAAGTTGCCATCCACGCGCAGGTGCGTGAAGCCGCGCGCCTTCGCCCAGTCGGCCAGCTCGGTGTAAACGCCCTTGCGGTTCAGCACCAGGGGCGCCAGCAGCCCGATGTGCTGGCCGCGGAAGTTTTTCAACAATTGAGCGGCAATGCTGTCCGGCGTTTGCGGCGCCACCGGCGTGCCGTCGTGGATGCAATGCTGGGTGCCGAGCTTGACAAACAGCAGGCGCAGAAAATGCCAGACCTCGGTGGTGGTGCCGACCGTCGATTTGCGCCCGCCGCGCGAGAGCCGTTGCTCGATCGCCACCGTCGGCGGGATGCCATAGACCGCATCCACCTCCGGCCGGCCGGCCGGCTGCACGATGGAGCGGGCATAGGCGTTGAGCGATTCAAGATAACGGCGCTGGCCTTCGTTGAACAAAATGTCAAACGCCAGCGTCGATTTACCCGAACCAGAAACACCCGTAACCACGGTGAATTTGCCACGCGGAATGTTGACGCTCAAGGACTTGAGGTTGTGCTCGCGCGCATTGATGATCTGAATAGAATTTTCAGTCGCCTGCACGCCACGATCCGCGGCGGATGGGGTTACGCCGGGCGCCTCAGACGCAAGCTCAACATCGTTGCCCGGCGTAACCCCATCCGCCGCAGCGCGTGCCAAATAAGCGGCAGAGGCCTCCCCAACCTCATGCACAGCGCCCATCGCCGTTGCGTACTCACGCAGGGCCTTGCCGGTGTGGGAAGTAGGATGCTGCCGCACATCGTCCGGCGTACCAAAAGCCACCACTTGACCGCCGGCATCGCCGCCTTCTGGCCCCAGATCGATCAGCCAGTCACTGGCCCGGATCACATCCAGGTTGTGCTCAATCACCACCAGCGAATGCCCGGCACCCTGCAGCTTGCGCAGAGCCCGCATCAGCTTGGCAATGTCATCGAAATGCAGGCCGGTGGTGGGTTCGTCAAACATGAACAGGGCGCCGCGTTTGGCCGTCGGCTGGCGGCTCACCGAGGCGCGGCTGGTCGCCGGGCCGCCCCAAGACCAGCCAGCCCCCTCGGGGGGCAGCGAACCACGCGAAGCGGGGAGCGTGGGGGCACCTTTCGCGGCTTCCGCCAGAAACCCGGCCAGCTTGAGGCGCTGCGCCTCGCCGCCCGACAGCGTGGGCACCGGCTGGCCCAGCTTCACGTATTCCAGCCCGACGTCCATAATCGGCTGCAGCGCCCGCAGCACGTCGCGGTCGCCACTGGCATGTCGCCCCCACGCTCCGCCGCTGCGCGGGTCGCTGCCCCCCGAGGGGGCTTGTCCGGCTTGGGGCGGCCCGGCGCCGAACAGGGCGGCGGCCTCACTGACGGTCAGGT
>JAKFXU010000187.1 GCA_021731215.1 Rhodoferax sp. | reverse complement strand
CCGCCATCGTGATCAGGCCAAAAATGACACAGATGGGTTGTGTCATTTTTGGCCTGATCACGATGGCGGTATCGACACTGAGCACCCTGGCCACCGGCGGCTGGGTTGCCAGCCTGAAACCGATCACGCCCGACTTCAGCCGCATCAACCCCCTGACCGGTTTGGGCCGGATGTTCAGCAAGGAACAGTTGTCCGAAGTGGTGAAAATGACCTTTATTGCCGGCATGCTGATCGTCCTGGGAACGGCCTATTTGAGCGCCAGTCTGCACAGCCTGGCGATGCTGGTATTGCAGCCCTCCACCGCCGCGCTGAAGCATCTGTCCGAGTGGCTGATCGACGGCATGAGCTTGTTGCTGGTGGTGATCTTGCTGGTGGCGCTGGTGGATGTGCCGCTGCAGACTTATCTGCACAAGTCGCGCATGAAGATGTCGCATCAGGAGGTCAAGCAGGAGCACAAGGAGTCCGACGGCAATCCGGAACACAAGAGCAGGCGGCGCCAGCGCCAGCGCGAAATTTCGCAGGGCAACAGCATCGGCGCCGTGCCCAAGGCCGACTTCGTGCTGATGAACCCGACCCACTTTGCGGTGGCGATCCGATACGACGACAAGACCATGCGCGCGCCCCAGGTGGTGTCCAAGGGCGCCGATTTGCTGGCCCTGAAGATCAGGGACATTGCCAAAAACCATGCCATTCCCGTGCTGCAGTCGCCCATGCTGGCGCGCGCCCTGTACGCCAACGCCGAACTCAATCAGGATATCCCGGCCAGTCTGTACACCGCCGTGGCCCAGGTGCTGGCCTACATCTACCGGCTCAAAGCCGCGCTGCGCGGCGACGGCCCGATGCCCGATGAGCCACCGCTGCCCTTTGTGCCACCGGAACTTGACCCCCTGTCCAAGGTCGTTGCCAGCCAGAGCGCCCCATGAAGCCCCAATTCAAAACGCTGCAAAAATGGTTTGGCGCCCATGCCGCGCTGATTCAAGGCGCTGCCGCTCCGATCCTGGTGGTGGCGATTCTGGCCATGATGGTGTTGCCGCTGCCGACCTGGCTGCTCGACAGCTTCTTCACCCTCAATATCGCAGTGGCCTTGATGGTGATGATGGTGGCGGCCTACATGATCCGCCCGCTCGACTTTGCCGCGTTCCCGGCCGTATTGCTGCTGACCACGCTGATGCGGCTGTCGCTCAACGTCGCTTCGACCCGCATCATTTTGCTCGAGGGCCATACCGGCCCGGGTGCCGCCGGCGCCGTGATCGAGGCCTTTGGCCACTTTCTGATCGGCGGCAACTTCGCGGTCGGTCTGATTGTTTTTTCGATCCTGGTAGTGATCAATTTCGTGGTGATAACCAAGGGTGCCGAGCGCATCGCCGAGGTGTCCGCGCGCTTTGCCCTGGACGCCATGCCGGGCAAGCAGATGGCGGTGGACGCCGATTTGAATGCCGGCCTGATCAATGAAGAGGAGGCCAAGCGCCGCCGCGCCGAAGTGTCGGAAGAGGCCGACTTTTTTGGCTCGATGGATGGCGCCTCCAAATTTGTGCGCGGCGACGCAGTGGCTGGCATTTTGATCCTGCTGATCAATATTTTTGGCGGCTTCATGGTGGGCATGCTGCAGCATGGTTTGAGCGCCTCGCAGGCGGCCGACACCTACATCCTGCTGGCCGTGGGCGATGCGCTGGTGGCGCAGATTCCGGGTTTGCTGATCTCGGTGGCCGCCGCCATGGTGGTGTCACGCGTCGGCAAGGACCACGACCTGGGCCGCCAGATCATTGACCAGATGTTCATTTCGCCCCGCATCCTGGGGGTGACGGCGGTCATCATGGGCGTGCTGGGCCTGATTCCCGGCATGCCGCACATGGTGTTCCTGGGCATCGCCGGCGTGCTCGGCTATGGCGCCTGGATGCTGGCCAACAAACCACCGCCGCCGGAGCCGGTGGCCGCGCCGGCGCCGGTCTCGGACGGCGAGGCCAGCTGGGATGACCTGCAACCGGTGGATCAGTTGGGCCTTGAGCTGGGCTACCGTCTCATCGCGCTGGTCGACAAGAGCCGCCAGGGTGACTTGCTGACGCGCATCAAGGGCGTGCGGCGCAAGTTTGCCCAGGAGGTCGGCTTCTTGCCGCCGCCGGTGCATGTGCGCGACAACCTGGAGCTCAAACCGAGCGGCTACCGCATCACCCTGCGCGGCGTCATTGCGGGCGAAGGCGAAGCGTTTCCCGGCATGTACCTGGCCATCAACCCGGGCGGCATCAGCACCCCCTTGATCGGCACTGCCACCACCGACCCGGCCTTTGGTTTGCCGGCGCACTGGATCGACGACCGGCAGAAAGAAGCGGCGCAAATGGCCGGTTTTACCGTGGTTGATTCCGAGACTGTGATGGCCACCCATTTGTCACACTTGATGCAGGTGCAGGCCTCCAAATTACTGAGCCGCACCGAGACCCAACAACTGGTGGAACACGTGAGCAAACTGGCGCCCAAACTGATAGAAGAAGTGGTTCCCAAGATGGTGCCGATCGCCGTCTTCCAGAAAGTGCTGCAACTGCTACTCGACGAGTCGGTGCACATCCGCGATATCCGCACCATCATCGAGTCGCTGGCCGAGCACGCCGCTACCGTGAGCGACCCGGCCGAGTTGGCGCGCCGGGTGCGCATTGCCCTGTCGCCCGCCATCGTGCAGCAGATCTACGGTCCGGCGCGCGAATTGAATGTCATCGCGATTGATCCTGCCCTGGAGCGCCTGCTGGTGCAGGCGCTGGGCAACTTGAACGGCCCGGCGCCTGCACCA
>JAKFXU010000259.1 GCA_021731215.1 Rhodoferax sp. | reverse complement strand
AAACACTTCAACAAATGGGGCAACGATTACTGGTGTCTGGTGCAGTTCGGCGCCCTGCTGGCCCTGGCGGGCACCGGCTGGGTCATCACCTCGGCGGCGCTCATCACCCTGCTGGCGCCGGTGCCGATCAGCACGCCGCTGGACTTTGTACAGCACGTCGTGCTGGCCAAGAGCGGCTTCCTGTTTGAGCTCTGGCTGCTGCTCGGTGGGGTGCTGGCGGCGCCCATCTTTGCCTCTTCCGCCATTACCATCCCCTTGCTGCTGGACCGCCAGCTCACGCTGCTGCAGGCGGTTCTGACCAGTTGGTACGCGGTGCTGGCCAACCCCCTGCCGATGGCCTTGTGGGCGGCCCTGATCCTGGGCTTGACCCTGCTCGGCCTGGCTTCGGCCCTGTTCGGCCTGATGGTGGTGATTCCGCTGCTGGGCCACGCCAGTTGGCATGCCTATCGCGATCTGGTGGACGCCGCCAGCCTGGCGGAGCGGGAGCCGCGCTGATGTTCGGTTATTCGGAAGAGCAGATCGCCGCGTTCGGCCTGAGTTTCGGCGTGGGCGGCTTCATGCTCTACATGCTGTTCATCATCGGCCACCTGGCCTGGGAAGCCAAAGCCGGCAAATTCGGCGCGTTTGTCATCTTCCTGGGGCTGGCCTTCGGCATGCTCGGCTTCGTGGCCAAGTATTTGATACAGTGGATCATGGGCATTCGTTAAGCGACAGAAAAATACCTTTGGTGCCAGCGCCATTTTTTTGCGCGCTGTCCTCTTCAAATCCCAGCTCTTTGGCCAGTTTGAGCATGCGCTCGTTGTAATCCAGCACCGTGGCTACCAGGCGCTGCGTCCCTTGCGAGCGCAAATAGGCGATCATTTTTTGCAGCAACAAGCGCCCCAGGCCACTGCCTTTGAGTTCGGAGCGCACGATCACACCAAACTCGGCCGTCACGTTGTCCGGGTCAGTCATGGCGCGCACCACGCCCAGCGTTTGCGGCTGGCCATCGGGCCCGGTGGTCAGCGCCACAAAAGCCATCTCGCGGGCGTAATCAATCTGCACCAGCCGGGCCAGCTCGCTGCGCTCCAGGCGGCGCTTGCTGTAAAACACCCGCATGCGCACGTCTTGCGGGTCCAGTTGCTGCAAAAACGCCATGTGCAGCGCCTCGTCTTCGGGCCGGATCGGGCGCAGACACACGGTACGCCCCTGCCATTGCAGCGTTTCCTCCAGTTCAGCCGGATAAGGGCGAATGGCAAAATTGGCGGCACCGGCCGGCGCCGCGGCGCTTAGGCGGATGCGCGCATCGAGCGCGATGGCGCCCTCGAAGTTGACAATCAGCGGGTTGATGTCAAGCTCGGCAATCTCCGGTATTTCGGCCAGCAACTGCGATACCGCCACCAGCACCCGGTGCAGCGCGGCCTGGTCCACGCCCGGCGTGTCGCGCCAGCCACCCAGCAGACGCGCCACCCGCGTGCGCGCCACCAGGGCCCGTGCCAGTTGCAGGTTCAGCGGCGGCAGGGCCACTGCGCGGTCGGCCATGACCTCGACCGCCGTGCCGCCCTGGCCGAACAGAATGACCGGGCCAAACACGCTGTCAATGGTGCTGCCGACAATCAGTTCCTGCGCATGCGGGCGCCGCACCATCGCCTGCAGCGTGAAGCCCTGCAGCCGCGCCCCGGGGTGCTGGCGCTGCACCCGCGCCAGCATGGTCTGCGCCGCCGCCCGCACTTCGCTCTCGTCCTGCAAATTGAGCGCCACGCCGCCGACGTCCGATTTATGGGAAATATCGTCCGACAAAATCTTCAGCACCACTGGAAAACCGATGGCCGCCGCAGCCCCGGCCGCCGCCTCGGGCGTGGCCTGCACGCGCTGGGTCGGCACCACTGGAATATGACAGGCAGCGAGCACTGCCTTGGCCTGCGGCTCGGTCAGCAGCGTGCGGCCACTGGCCAGCGCGTCTTGCACCAATGTCTTGATGGCCGCCGTGTCGGGCCGCCCCTGCGCCAGCAAGGCGGCGGGCGCTTCACTCAGTTCGGCCTGGTTGCGCCGATAGCGCACCAGCATCGAAAAGGCGCGCACCGCCAGCTCCGGGGTATCGAAGTTGGCAATGCCGGCGTCCTGAAATAGCTGGCGCGCGCCGGCGACCGCCCGGTCGCCGAGCCAGCAACTCATCAGGCGCGGCGGCGCATAAAGTTGATGCTGGGCCAGTGGCACCAGGGCGCGCGCAATCTCGCTGCTGGCCACAATCGCCGTTGGTGCGTGGATAAACAGCAGGGCCCCGGTTTCGGGTGCGTCCTTGAGCACGGTTAATGCCTGCACATAACGCGCCACCGGCGCATCACCGATGATGTCCACCGGGTTGGCGTGCGACCAGTTGGCTGGCAGTACGGCATCGAGTTGCTTCAGGGTCGCGTCGCTGAGTTGTGACAGCTCGACGCCGGCGTAGGCGGCGGCGTCGGCCGCCATGACGCCGGCGCCGCCGCCATTGGTCAGAATCGTGAGCGAGTCGCTGGCATTGGTGCGAAAGCGCGACAGGGTTTCGGCCGCCAGAAACAGCTCCTGCAGCGTATTGACCCGCAGCATGCCGGCCCGGTCAATGGCGGCATCAAACACCAGGTCCGAGCCGGCCAGCGCGCCGGTGTGCGAGGCCGCCGCCAGTTGCCCCTGCGGCGAGCGCCCGGCCTTCACAATGATCACCGGCTTGTTGCGCGCTGCCGCCCGGGCTGCCGACATGAATTTGCGCGGCGAATCGATCGATTCGGCATACAACAGGATCGCCCGCGTTTTCGGGTCGCTGGCCAGATAATCGAGCATGT
>JAKFXU010000394.1 GCA_021731215.1 Rhodoferax sp. | reverse complement strand
CCGTCGAACCACGGCGACGCGTCGGCAGCCGCCGCGCCAGCGCCGCACCACCACAGCGCCAATGCGAACACGAATGCGATCCTGCGCCCGCGGACACCACAGCGGTCCTTCGCACGCGATTCAATATGAAACATCAGCAACGCAGCGGGCACCAGGCCAGGCCCGGAAGTTTGGCTGACCTGGCTCAGCTTGTTTCGCCGCGCTTGGGCGGATTCGACAAGTGACCCAGGACCGATGCAATCAGGTCGATCGGCATCGGGAAGATGATGGTGGAGGTCTTTTCCCCGGCAATCGCGGTGAGCGTCTGCAGGTAGCGCAACTGCATCGCCTGCGGCGCCTGCGCCAGCTTTTGCGCCGCCTCCAGCAGCTTGTCGGAGGCCTGCAGCTCGCCCTCGGCGTGGATGATCTTGGCACGCCGCTCGCGCTCGGCTTCGGCCTGCTTGGCGATGGCGCGAATCATGCTCTCGTTCAGATCGACGTGCTTGATCTCCACATTGGCGACCTTGATGCCCCAGGCGTCGGTCTGCACGTCGAGCACCTGCTGCAGGGCCTGGTTGATCTTCTCGCGCTCGGCCAGCAACTGGTCGAGTTCGTGCTTGCCCAGGATGGCGCGCAGCGTGGTCTGGGCCAACTCCGAAGTGGCCTTCATGTAGTTCTCGACCTGGATGATGGCGAGCTGCGGGTCCACCACGCGGGCATAGACCACGGCGTTGACCTTGACCGAAACGTTGTCGCGCGTGATCACGTCCTGCTCGGGCACGTCCATCACGACGGTGCGCAGATCCACGCGCACCATCTGCTGGATGCCGGGAATCAGGATGACCAGGCCCGGGCCCTTGACCTTCCAGAAGCGCCCCAACTGGAACACCACGCCGCGCTCGTACTCGCGCAGGATGCGCACCGCCGCGACCGCCAGCATGATCAACAAAATGGGGATGAAGCCGTAACCGATTTCCCAGAACATAGATTTCTCCTTGTTGATGATTTACAAATCCGGTTCGACCTGCAGCACCAGGCCGGCGCGCCCGCTGACGCGCACCCGCTGGCCCGGCTGCAGCGGCGTGCCCGATGTCACGCGCCAGCGCTCCCCATGCAGCCGCATCCAGGCGCCATCGGCTGTGACGTCGAGCATCTCGCCGACAGACCCCACCAGTTGCTCGGCGCCACTGACCACCGGCCGCGTGCGGGCCTTGAGCGCGAGCCGCAGCACCAGCAGCACGAACAGTACATTGAACACGGCCACGCTGGCGATCAGTCCGAGCGGAATGCCAAAGCCCGGCGTGTCGGTATCGATCAGCATGACCGAGCCGATGACGAAGGCGATGGTGCCGCCCACCCCCAGCGCGCCAAAGCTCGGCAGCATCGCCTCGGCCACCAGCAGCACGAAACCGAGCACGATCAGCGCTACGCCGGCATAACTGACCGGCAGCAGTTGCAGCGCGAACATGCCCAGCAGCAGCGCGATCGATCCCGCCACGCCCGGCACGCCGAAGCCGGGCGAGGTCAGCTCGAAGTAGATGCCATAGATACCCAGCAGCAACAAAAGGTAGGCAATGGTCGGGTCGGTGATGACGCTGAGCAGCTTGGTGCGCCAGTCGGGCTCGACGGCAGCCGTGGCCGCGCCCAGGCTGTTCACACTGTGCTGTACGCCGTCGCTGAGCTGCACCGTGCGCCCGTGCGCCTGCTGCAGCAGGGCCGCAGCATCGGCCGCGATGAAGTCGATCACGCGCTGGGTCTGCGCCTCGGCCGCCGACAGGCTGACGCCGTCGCGCACCGCCGCATCAACCCAATCGACATTGCGTCCGCGCAGTTGCGCCAGCGAGCGCAGCCAGGCGGCCGCATCGTTGACGATCTTGCGCGTCATCGCATCGGCGCCCGCGCGCACCCCATCGGCGCCGCCTTGGGGCGCGCTCGCCTGGTCGATCGGCGCACCAGGCGCGGCCGGCTTGTCAGGCGCAGGCTGAGGTTGCGGCCGGGTGCCGGGCAAGCCGCCGATCTGCACCGGCGTGGCGGCGCCCAGGTTGGTGCCCGGCGCCATCGCTGCGATGTGACTGGCCTGGACAATGTAGACCCCGGCACTGGCTGCGCGTGCGCCGCTGGGCGCTACCCAGGCCGCCACCGGCACCTTCGAGGCCAGGATGTCCCTGACGATCTGGCGCGTCGAGCTGTCCAAGCCGCCCGGCGTGTCAATCTGCAGCAGCACCAGCGGCGCGCGCTCACGCTCTGCCTTTTGCAGGCCGCGTGCAATGTAGTCAGCAGTCGCTGGCCCGATCGGGCCGCTCACCCGCAGCAGCGGCACGCTCGCCACCGGGGCCGGCGCAGGCACGACCGCAGTGGGCGTTTGACTTTGCGCCGCCGCCAACAGGGCGAGCGCCGCGAGCGCCAGTGCCAGTACAATTTTCACGGCACCACCAGCACGTCGCGCAGCGTGTGCTGCAACACATGCTGCGCCATATGGCCCAGCAGGCGCTGGCTGGCCGTGCCCTGGCCGCCGTAGCCCACCACCACGCAGTCGGCCGGCAGCGCTGCGGCGCGTTCGATGATGGCGCGCGCCGGCGCCACGCCCAGCAGTTCGGTGCTGAGCGGGTGCAGCGCTTCTTTTGGCAGCGCCTGCACCAGTTGCGCCAGTTCGCCGCTGGCTTGGGCCTGCATCGCGTCGTGCAGTTCCTGGATCGGCTCCTTGCTCACCGCGTCCATCCACACCGCGCGCTCGCGGGCCGGGTCCAGCGCATGCAGCAGGTGCTGTCGGCGGTCGATCTGGGCGACGCTTCGCTGCGGGCGGTGGCGTTTGCCATCAGGCTGT
>JAKFXU010000028.1 GCA_021731215.1 Rhodoferax sp. | reverse complement strand
GGCGTGGTCGGCGACAACCTGAAAAAGACGCTGGACTGGCTGCCGCTGGGCCGCCAGTTGCTGACCATCAAGACCGACTGCGATCTGAATGGCTGGGTGCCGGATCTGCCGGCGCTCGATGCGATCACGACCGGGGTCATGGACAAGGCGGCGCTGGCGGTTTTTTACGAGAAATACGGTTTCAAGGGCCTGGCGCGCTCGCTCGCCGGTGCCGCCAGCGATGACACGGCCCCGGCCGCTCCCAGGGCCGCAAGCCAGGCAGCGTCTGAACCGGGGCTGTTTGACGAGCCCGACCTGTTCGGTGGCTCGCCTGCCGCCGTTGCCACCCGTGTCAGCACGCTGGCCTATGACACGATTCTTGACTGGGGCCTTTTCGATACCTGGCTGGCCCGGCTGCAAGCCGCCGAGCTGGTGGCGCTGGACACCGAGACCACCTCGCTCGACGAGATGCGCGCCCAGATTGTGGGTATCTCTTTTAGCGTGACGCCGGGCGCAGCGGCCTACATTGCGCTGGCGCACAACTACCCCGATGCGCCAGCGCAACTGCCGCGTGACGAGGTGCTGGCGCGGCTCAAGCCCTGGCTGGAGGACGCCAGTAAGAAAAAGCTCGGCCAGCACATCAAGTACGACCGCCATGTGTTTGCCAACCACGGCATCGAGGTGCAGGGCTACGCGCACGACACCATGCTGCAAAGCTATGTGCTAGAAGTCCACAAGCCGCACGGCCTGGCCAGCCTGGCCGAGCGCCATCTGGGGCGCAGCGGCCTCAGTTTTGAGGACTTGTGCGGCAAGGGGGTGCATCAGATCTGCTTTGACCAGGTCGATATCGCCAAGGCGGCCCAGTATTCCTGCGAAGACTCGGACCTGACGCTCGACGTGCACCGGGCCCTGTGGCCTGTGCTGCAGGCCAATGAGAAATTACGCTTCATCTACGAGCTGGAAATCGCCAGCAGCGAGGCGCTCTATCGCATCGAGCGCAATGGCGTGTTGATTGATGCGCCGACTCTGGCGGCGCAGAGCCACGAACTGGGCCAGCGCATCCTGCAACTCGAAAAAGAGGCGCACGAGCTGGCTGGTCAACCCTTCAATTTGAGCAGCCCCAAGCAGATCGGCGAGATCTTTTTCATCAAGCTCGGTCTGCCGGTGGTCAAGAAAACCGCCACCGGCGCGCCCAGCACCGACGAGGAGGTGCTGGAAAAACTGGCCGAGGATTTTCCGCTCCCGGCCAAGATTCTGGAGCACCGCGGCCTGGCCAAACTCAAGGGTACTTACACCGACAAACTGGCCCTGCTGGCGCACCCGCGCACCGGGCGCGTGCACACGCATTATGCGCAGGCGGTGGCCGTCACCGGGCGCCTGTCCAGCAACGACCCCAATTTGCAGAACATTCCGGTGCGCACCGCCGAGGGGCGGCGCGTGCGCGAGGCCTTCGTGGCGCCGCCGGGCTGCCTGATTGCGAGCGCCGACTACAGCCAGATTGAACTGCGCATCATGGCCCACCTCAGTGGCGATGCCGCGCTGCTGCTGGCTTTTCACGACAACATGGACGTGCACCGCGCCACCGCCGCCGAGATCTTCGGCGTCAGCACGGCCCAGGTTACCAGCGAACAGCGCCGTTACGCCAAGGTCATCAACTTCGGCCTGATTTACGGCATGAGCGCCTATGGTCTGGCGCGCGCGCTGAGCATCGACAACACGGCGGCCAAAAATTACATCGAGCGCTACTTTGAGCGCTACCCCGGTGTCAAGCTGTACATGGACCACACGCGCCAGAGTGCCAAGGCCAAGGGTTATGTGGAGACCGTGTTCGGCCGGCGCCTCTATCTGCCCGAGATCAACTCGCCCAACGGCCCCCGGCGCAGCGGCGCCGAGCGTGCCGCCATCAATGCGCCGATGCAGGGCACGGCGGCGGATTTGATCAAGCTCAGCATGGTCAAGGTGCAGCAGGTGCTCGATGCCGAAAAACGGGCGACCAAAATGATTATGCAGGTGCACGACGAACTGGTGTTCGAGGTGCCGGCGGCCGAAGTGGACTGGGTCCGCCACGAGATCCCGCGCCTGATGGCCGGCGTGGCCCATCTCAAGGTGCCTTTGCTGGCCGAGGTCGGCGTCGGGCCGAATTGGGATAAGGCACACTGAGAGTCAGCGTGGTGTACCCTGACGCACCGCATGGGTTCGATGCCGACGATCGCCCCAGCTTGCGTCACTAGCCGCCGGCAGCCTCCCAAGCCGTCACAAGTGCGGATTTTTTATAAATACCGGGTCCTGGCCCTGGTTGAAATAAGCGTATGCAGCGATGATCTTGATAGCAATTTTGATGGGTACCCTGACCGCTGGTATCGGCAGCGTCTGGCTCGCCGCGCTGCTCAGTTTTGGCCTGCTGGCGCGCTACACGCAGCACATGCTGAGCCTGGCCGCTGGCGCTCTGCTCGCCACCGCCTTCATGCAACTACTGCCCGAGGCGTTCGAGAGCCAGGTCAGCGCGCATGATTTGTTCCTGACCCTGCTGAGCGGGCTGATCTTTTTCTTCGTGCTCGACAAGGCGGAACTGTGGCACCACGGGCATGAGCATTACCACGGGCCGGCGCCAGAGCATGACGGCGACCCTGCGCATCATCATCCGCAGCACGCCCATGAGCAACGACCGCAAGCCGGTACCTGGGCGGTGCTCACTGGCGACAGCGTGCATTGCTTTGGCGACGGCATCCTGATCGCCGCGGCCTTCGTGGCGGACCTGCGCCTGGGCGTGATTGCGTCGCTGGCGGTGCTGGCGCACGAGGTGCCGCACCACATGGGTGACTTGATGG
>JAKFXU010000021.1:1063-2811 GCA_021731215.1 Rhodoferax sp. | reverse complement strand
ACTTCGCGGTCCACCACAATCTTCAAGGGCTTTTTCAAACCAATGGGGCCCAGGTAACCGGGCTTGCAGCCAAAGTGGTCTTCGATTTCACCCAGCGTGGCAAAGCGGAAGTCCGCCAGCCCGGGCACCTTGCCCACCTTGATTTCGTTCATGTCATGGTCGCCACGCAGCAGCAGCAGCCACACCTGGGTCTTGACGATTTCGCCGGCTTCGTTGGTTTCGTCAGTTGCCAGCACCAGCGACTTCACCGTGGTGCTGAGTGGAACACCGAGCAGCTCCGCCACATCCGCACAGGTGCTCTTGCCCGGGGTGGCCGTCTTGGTCAGCACTTGCGCGGCTGCACCGCGTGGGCCTGCAGGGGCCAGCGCCTCCGCCTTTTCCATATTGGCGGCGTAGTCGCTCTGTGGGCAGTAGACAATGGCGTCTTCCCCCGTGGCGGCAATCACCTGGAACTCTTCCGAAAGATCCCCACCGATGGCACCGCTGTCAGCCGCCACCGCACGGTAGGTCAGTCCAAAGCGGTCGAAAATGCGCCGGTACGCCTGTGCCATCACCTGGTAGCTGGCCTTGGCGGCCGCCTGGTCGCGGTCAAAGCTGTAGGCATCCTTCATGATGAACTCGCGGCCGCGCATGAGGCCAAAACGGGGGCGGCGCTCGTCGCGGAACTTGGTCTGGATCTGGTAAAAGTTTTTCGGCAGCTGCTTGTAGCTCTTGAGCTCCTGGCGTGCGATGTCAGTGATCACTTCCTCGCTGGTGGGCTGCACCACAAAGTCGCGGCCATGACGGTCCTGGATGCGCAGCAGCTCGGGGCCCATCTTCTCGAACCGGCCCGTCTCCTGCCAGAGTTCTGCAGGCTGGACGACGGGCATGGTGAGCTCCACCGCGCCCGCGCGGTTCATTTCCTCGCGTACGATGGCCTCGACCTTGCGGATCACCCGCAGCCCCATGGGCATGTAGTTGTAGATGCCAGCGCCCAGTTTCTTGATCAGCCCCGCCCGCGTCATGAGTTTGTGGCTGACCACTTCGGCATCCGCCGGAGCTTCCTTGAGGGTGGAGATAAAGAATTGGGAGGCTTTCATCGGGATCGCTAGCAGGCGGAACGGGGCCGTCCACTTGCTGCGCGCAAGGCGCCGTGCATAATGGACACAGTTTAAAAATTTGGGGTTTGATTATGCTTGACCGGGACGGCTTTCGGCCGAACGTCGGCATCATCCTGCTCAACCAGAAAAACCAGGTGTTCTGGGGCAAGCGTATACGCACCCACAGCTGGCAGTTTCCGCAGGGTGGCATTGACCGGGGTGAAACCCCCGAGCAAGCCATGTTCCGCGAACTGCATGAAGAGGTGGGATTATTGCCCAACCACGTGCGCGTGGTGGCCCGGACCCGGGACTGGTTGCGTTATGAGGTGCCTGACCGGTACATCCGCCGCGATGCGCGCGGACACTACAAGGGCCAGAAACAAATCTGGTATCTGCTACAACTGGTAGGGCACGACTGGGACTTGAACCTTCGTGCCACCAACCATCCGGAGTTTGACGCCTGGCGCTGGAACGACTATTGGGTGCCGCTGGACGTGGTGGTGGAGTTCAAACGTGGCGTCTATGAAATGGCGCTGACGGAGCTGGCCCGCTTTCTGCCCCGGCATGAGCAGCGCAACCGCTATCTGCGCAGTGGCATGCGAACCCGTGAGGGTGAAAATGCAGGCACGATGTTCAGGACCGGCTCGATGCTGGTCAATCCGGGCATGG
>JAKFXU010000021.1:0-1053 GCA_021731215.1 Rhodoferax sp. | reverse complement strand
GGAGCCAGTTTCGATCCCGACCCCCAAAACAGCGTGCCCGGGGAGCTCGATGGCCTCCCTTCGGTCACCGAGCCGCGCTAGCCGTTTCGCCCTCGCACTTACTCAGCGACCGTGGCAAGCCCATGAAAAAAACGCCTGCGGATGCAGGCGTTTTGCTATGGAGGGGCGTGGCGTGTACAGACCGGCGGATGTTTCGCCCTCAGCGTGCGCCAAGCACCATGTTGTCGCGATGCACCATTTCGGGCTCTGCAGCGTAACCGAGCAGCCGCTCGAATTCGGTCGAGGGCTTGCGGCAGAGCATGCGCGCCTCGGCCGCCGCATAGTTGGCAAGGCCCCGGGCAATCTCTGCGCCGGACGCGTCGCGCACCGCAATCACGTCGCCCCGGGAGAAGTCGCCCTCCACTGCGGTCATGCCGATGGGCAGCAGACTTTTGCCTTCGTCACGCACCTTGGCCACCGCCCCGGCATCGACCACCACCGATCCACGCAATTGCAGATGATCGGCCATCCACTGCTTGCGGGCCTGCTTTTTCTGCGTCTGAGCCACCAGTAAAGTGCCCAGAGCCTCGCCACGCACCAGGCGCACGAGCACATCGGATTCGCGCCCCCAGGCAATCACGGTGGAGGCGCCGGAACCCGCCGCCCGCTTGGCCGCCAGGATCTTGGTGATCATGCCGCCCTTGCCAATGCTGGAACCCGCGCCACCGGCCATGGCCTCGAGCGCCGGGTCACCGGCTTTGGCTTCGTGCACAAACTGCGCAGACGCGTCACGGCGTGGGTCGGCGGTGTACAGGCCCTTCTGGTCGGTGAGGATGATCAGCGCGTCGGCCTCGACCAGATTGGCCACCAGGGCGCCCAACGTGTCGTTGTCGCCAAACTTGATTTCGTCGTTGACGACGGTGTCGTTCTCATTGATGACCGGCACCACACCCAAACGCAACAGCGTCAGCAGTGTGGAGCGCGCGTTCAGGTAGCGTTCGCGGTCGGCCAGGTCCGCATGGGTGAGCAACACCTGCGCACTGCCCATGCCCTGCTCGCGCAGTTTCGTTTCGT
>JAKFXU010000316.1 GCA_021731215.1 Rhodoferax sp. | reverse complement strand
CCGGTGCCTTGGGCTGCGGTGGCCATCCGTTTCAGGGTGGTAGTGAATACCGCGCCCAGGGCCAGGTAGCTCGGGCTGAAGGCGTCGGCACGCAGCATCTCGGCATAGCCGTGGCTGCTCAGACCCAGGCGCAGGCCGGCAGTCCGAATTTGCTGCAAATCGGCCAGTTCCAGATCTTCCTGACCCAGATGCACACCGTAGGCGCCGGCGGCGATGGCCGCTTGCCAGTGGTCGTTGATGAAGAGCAAAGCGTCGGTGCCCTGCACCGCGGCAACGGCGGCGCGGACCTCGCGTTCAATCGCCCGGCGGTCGTCGGATTTGAAGCGCAATTGCACGGTCGCAACACCGGCGCGCGCCATGCGAGCGACCCAGGCCGCATCCGGCAGCACCGCGTACAAACCCAGTTTTTGCGGGCAGGCGGGAAACGCGTCTGGCCGGGGCCATGGGCGCAATTGGAAGTCTATCGGCTGGTCGGGCCAGACTTGCGGATCGAACCGGCCGGTGCGCTCGGACATGCGCTGCCAGGCCTTGGCCACGCATTCGGCGTCGGCCTCGATGAAGCCCAGCGCCCGGCAGGCTTCTTTTGCAGCGCGGTAAACCGGAGCCTCGCTGTTGAAGATCACAGGCGCGGTGGCGGCGGCGGCCGGCAAGGCCAGGCCGGGGTGTGCCGCCACGATGGCTTGCATCAGGTCGTCATGCGGGCTCATGCTGATCGTGTCCCGCTCAGGCCTGATGCCAAAAAGGCGTGCCCAGCACCGGCGTGCTGGGTTGTGCGGCCTGCTGCTCGGTCATGGTGCCACTGCGATAGGCAGCGCGGCCAGCCTGCGTCGCTTGGGCGAACGCACCGGCCATGGTGATCGGGTCTTGCGCCAGCGCCACCGCGGTGTTGAGCAACACTCCATCAAAACCCCACTCCATCACCTGGCAGGCGTGCGACGGCAGTCCCAGGCCGGCATCCACCAGCATCGGCACCGACAGGCGTTCGCGCAAGGTGCGCAGGGCATAGGGGTTGACCGGGCCTTTGCCGGTGCCGATCGGCGCCGCCCACGGCATGATGGCCTGGCAACCGACGTCGACCAGGCGTTGGCACAGCACCAGGTCTTCGGTGCAGTACGGCAACACCTTGAAGCCGTCCTTGATCAACCGGCTGGCGGCTTCCACCAGGTTCAGGGTGTCGGGCTGCAAGGTGTAGTCGTCGCCGATCAGCTCCAGCTTGATCCACGGCGTTTGAAACACTTCGCGGGCCATCTGGGCGGTGGTGATCACTTCTTGTACGCTGTGGCAACCGGCGGTGTTGGGCAGCACCGGCACATCGAGTTCGCGCAACAGCTCCCAAAAGCGGTTGCCGGTGTCGCCTGAAGTGACGTTCTGGCGCCGCAGCGAAGCCGTCAGCATGGCCGGCCTGGCCTTTTGCACCGCCTCTTTCAATACCTGGGGCGATGGGTAGCGCGCGGTTCCCAGCATCAGCCGGCTCTGAAAAGTCTGGCCATAAAGAACCAGGGGATCGGCAGTGAGTTCTGTGTGCATGATAGGAATCCTTTAGCCCCCGGTGACCGGAGCGATGATGTCAATGCGGTCGCCGTCGTGGAGCAAGGTTTGAGGGTATTGGCTGTACGGAACGAACTGTAAATTAACGGCAGCGGCAAAGGGCGGCTGCGCCTTTAATGCCGACACGGCATCAGCCAGGGTCGCGCCGGCCGCCAACTGGTACGGCAACTGGTTGATGACGACCTGCACTGAATCAGGCATCGGCGTGCTGGACCGACAGCGTGAAGGTTTCAGCCAGCGCCGAGGCGCCGCCCTGGAGCAGTTCCATCACCACATCGAGCAGCGCCGGCGCAATCAGGTAGCCGTGGCGATACAGGCCATTGATCTGCATCACACGCGGGCCGATTTTGCGAATCGAGGGCAGGTTATCGGGCAGGGTCGGGCGGCACTGGGCCACCAGGTCCAGCACCCGTGCTTCGGCAAAGCCGCTGTCGACGGTGTAGGCGGCGCTGAGCAGTTCCAGCGTGGAGCGCACGCTCATCGGCGACAGGTCGTCCGATTCGATTTCAGTTGCGCCGACGACAAAAATATCATCGCCTTTGGGGGCGATGTAGATCGGGTAGCGCGGGTGAATCAGGCGGGTCGGGCGGCTCAGTTTGACCTCCGGTGCCTGCAGCGTGATGATTTCGCCGCGCACCCCGCGCAGGGCCGGCCATTGCTCTTTCGCACCCACTCCGCGGCAGTCGAATACCCAGTCCGGTTGCCCGGGTTGACCGGGAGAGAAGTCGTACGGGGAACGTGGACTGTCCCAGTTCAGCTTGACCTGCAGACGCTGCAACTGCTGCAACATCACCGCCAGCAACTGGTGGTTGTCCAGTTGGCCCTCGCCCGGTAGAAACAGACCTTGGGCAAAACGCGCGCCGAGCGAGGGTTCCAGCGTGGCAATACCGTCGGCATCAAGGCGCTGCGCGGGTGGCAGTATGGGTAGCGCCTGACAGGTGGCGTCCATCTGGCGCGCAAAGCGCTCGGCTTCGGCGCCATCCTGGCGATGCCACAAAACGAGCGTGCCGGCTTGTTGAAAGTTCACCGGCGCATCGAGTTGCGCAATCAGCTCGGGCCAGCGTTTGAGCGCATGGACCCCCATTTGCACCACACTGGCCTCAGTTATCGCCGATTCCGCCAAGGGCGCCAGCATGGCGGCGGCGGCGCGCGCGGCCGAGGTCAGCGCCTGCGGGCCGCCGGCGTCGAACAGTTCCAGCGAATGACCCGCACGCGCGAGCTGGCAGGCCAGCAGGCGTCCCATCAGGCCTGCGCCCAGGATGACTATCTTC
>JAKFXU010000462.1 GCA_021731215.1 Rhodoferax sp. | reverse complement strand
GCGCGCCGCGGTCATGCCCAACAGCACCCTGTCCGGGGAGGCCAATTTGCTGGTCCTGCCCAACATCGATGCGGCCAACATTGCCTACAACCTGCTCAAGACGGCAGCGGGCGGCAACATCGCCATCGGCCCGGTCCTGCTGGGTGCCGCCAAACCCATGCACATCCTGACCGCCAGCACCACCGTGCGCCGGATTGTCAATATGACAGCTCTGACGGTGGCCGACGCCAACGCTACCCGATAGGCTTTTTTAGACAGCTAGCACTAACTTACCATTGTCCTGCGTGGGAAGCTGACTGCCTGAATTTTGGGCAGGCCCTTGCGTTTTTCCGCGGGATGGGTCAAACTCTACCTCTTGAAATTCAAGGGTTAACCCGGCAACTGCGCAACGATTGGCGGTTGGCTCTGGTTCAAGAAAGACGGATTTTTCCATGTTGCGAAAAAGTGGGGCCGGTTGGCGGCTAGCCGCAGCAGTCGTTCTGGCTGCTTTGAGCACGGGGTTCAGCCCGTCCGGCGTAGAGGCCAAAGGGCCAGTCCCTGAGGCTCAAGTCAGCACGATTCCAGTGGCGGCCCTGCCAGAGCAGGGTCGCCACATGGTCCGGTTGATTTACCAGGGGGGCCCGTTCAGGTACGACAAGGACGGTTCGGTGTTTGGCAATCGGGAAAGAATACTTCCCGCCAAAAATCGCGGTTACTACCGTGAATACACCGTCAGAACCCCAGGGGAGCGCAGTCGGGGCGCCCGGCGCATCGTTTGTGGTGGTTTTATACCCACCACGCCCGATGCTTGTTATTACACCGATGATCACTACGCGAGTTTTCGCAGAATCGCTCAATAAGGTTCAACAGTGATCGTCAACTTTGAATTATTGACTTAAGAAAGAGACGCGGAGATGGAAACACCACTTCGTACTGTTAGACCCAATATCGTGCAGTCCATACGCGCCTTCCGCGTGCAGGACTTGCAGGATGCCGCCACCCAGCTTGGCCACCACTTCCTCTATGCCAACCTGGGCAACGCCCAGAGCAAGCAGGAAGTGCTGGACATGATCGCGGCACAGTACACCTTCCCGGCGCATTTTGGCAAAAACTTCGACGCGCTGTACGACTGCATGACGGACCTGGTTCACAAGTCCGGCCCGCAGCCTGGTTTTATCGTGGTGCTTGAGCAGATCCCTGCCCATGCCAAGTTCGACAAGGAAGCGCGCGAGCAGCTGCTGGACATCTTCCGGGATGCCGCGGACTACTGGGCGGATCGAAAGATACCGTTCAGATGTTTCTATTCTTTTCTGTAGCCCGCTCCCCAGACATTGGCCAAGGGGATCGGGCGAATGAGGCCCAGCAAGCAAACAGCGCAGACGGCGAAGAGCCGATGCCGACCGACAAACTGCTCGACGTGTCGCCACTGGCGCTGCGCATGAGCAGCCCGTTCAACGCGGGGTACTGGCTGGCAGCAGCCTGAGTGCTGCTGCATCAAAAAAGCCCGTCAATGACGGGCTTTTTGCTTTGGGGCGCCGATCAAGGTGTGCCGGCTGCTTCCAGTGCCTGAACCAGGGCCACGTACTCGGCCACGGGGACTTCCTCGGCCCGGCGCTGCAGGTCGAAAGGCCGGGTATGCTGTTTTTGCTCCAGCCATTTGCCCAGTGAGTGGCGCAACAGCTTGCGGCGCTGGCTGAAAGCCACGCGAACCACCTCGGTCAACAGCGCAGGACTCAGCGCGGCGGGCGTGACGTGCGGCACCATGCGCACAATGGCGCTGTCCACCCGCGGCGGTGGATCAAAACTCTGCGGGGGCACAAACAGCACATTGTCCATGGCGTAACGCCATTGCAGCATCACGCTGAGCCGCCCATAGTCGCTGGTCGCGGGTTGCGCCACCATGCGGTCGATCACTTCCTTTTGCAGCATGAAGTGCTGATCTGCGATGACATCAACGGCATCGAGCAGGTGAAACAGGATGGGCGTGGAGATGTTGTAAGGCAGGTTGCCAACCACACGGATTTTCCCGGAAGGCCCTGCATGTTCGAGAGCGAGCCGGACAAAATCGACCTTGAGCACATCCGCCTGGATCACCCGAAGCTGCGGATGCGCCTGCAGTTGCTGTGCCAAGTCCCGGTCCAGTTCAATGACCGTCAGCTTGCCCAGGCGTTCAGCCAACGGCTGGGTCAAGGCTGCAAGGCCGGGCCCGATCTCAACCATGGCCTGACCCGCCCCGGGTGCAATCGCATCGACGATGGCGTCAATGATGCTGCGATCGGTCAGGAAATGCTGGCCAAATCGCTTGCGCGGGATGTGCTTCATTTGCCGGCGCCAATGACCGGGCTTGAATTCCCTTCAGGCCAGCCGGGGCCGCGGGTCTGGCTCCGCCAGCCTTCAGGCGCAGCGGCCCCGTCGGGAGGCAGGGAGTCAGGCGACGCGAACGACCGTGGAGGCGACATTATTGCGGCGGTTCCCGATATTCCACATAAGCCCGGCCACGCACTTCCTGGGCCCATGCGACGTAGGCTTCTTCCAGCTTTTTCTCGCGCAGCGCAGCACGCACCGCCTCGCGCTGATCGCGCGGTGACAAGGTGCTGGTGCGCCGCTCCAGCACCTGGATCAGATGGACGCCAAAACGCGACACCAGCGGGTCGCCCACCTGGCCCGGTGCCAGGCTGTTCATGCGCTCTTCGAACTCGGGAACGAACATGCCGGCGCCCGCCCAGCCCAGATCACCCCCATCCTTGGCCGAGCCGTCCTGGCTGAACTCACGGGCCAGCGCCGCGAAATCGGCCTGTCCGGCGGCAATACGGGTCTTGAGTTCCGCAAGGCGCGCTATCGCT
>JAKFXU010000464.1 GCA_021731215.1 Rhodoferax sp. | reverse complement strand
CGCCAGCGCCGGCCGAGTGAAACACCGACCACAGTTGGTCGATCTGCACCACGGGCGGGGCGCGCTCGGCCGGCGCTGGCGCTGGCATGTCCGGCGTCACAGGCCGATGTCCTTGAAGATGACGGCAAACAGCGCATCCACCAGAATCACCATGGTGATCGAGCTCACCACCGAGGCGGTCGTGCCTTGCCCCAGACTCTCGGTGTTGGGCTTGACGCGCAGCCCGTAGTGGCAGCCGATCACCGCAATCAGCAAGCCGAACACCACCGATTTGCCCAGCGCCAGCGTCAGGTTGGACGCTTCCACCGCCTGCGGCAGCGTGGCAAAGAAATAAGCCGGCGTCACCCCCATCGTCAGGTCGGCCGCCAGCATGCCCCCCAGCAGCGCCGCCAGCGTGGTCCACACCGCCAGCAAGGGCATCGCCAGCGCCAGCGCGATGGCGCGCGGCAGCACCAGCCGGTAGCCTTGGGCGATGCCCAGCACGCGCATGGCGTCGAGTTCTTCGGTCACGCGCATCACGCCAATTTGGGCCGTGATGGCCGAGCCCGAGCGCCCGGCGATCAGAATCGCGGCCAGCACCGGCCCGAGTTCGCGGATCAGCGCCAGGCCCAGAATGTTGACGATGAAGGCATCGGCGCCAAACTGGCGCAGCTGCTGCGCCAGCAGATAGGCCAGCACCACGCCAATCAAAAAGCCCACCAGCGCCGTGATCGGCAGCGCGGTGGCGCCAATCCGGTACAGATGGCCCGACACATCGCGCCACGGGCCCCGTCCCGGTGCGCGCAGCAGCTGCAGCGTGTCAAGCAGCAACTGGCCCAGCAGGCGCACCAGGTCCTGCACATGCCCGATGACATGCCACACCAGGGCGCCCAGCCGCAGAAACAGTTGCCACGCCGTGATCGGGCGGGCCGCCGGCGCCGGCACCGAGTACTGCGCCACCCGGTCCAGCATGCTGCGTTGGGCCTCCAGCAGCAACAGCGTGGCCGGCCATTGATGGCCCCAGGCGTTCCACAGCAGTTGGGCGCCGGTGTGGTCGAGCCGCTCCAGCGCTCGCAAATCCCAGGCGCAGGCGCTCGCCTGGGACGCACCACAGCGCGCCAGTTCGGCCTCGATCGGGGCTCGGGCGGCGGGCTCGGCCAGGCGCGCTGCCGTCCAGCAGCCCGCCAACTGCAGCGCCGCTCCGGCGGGCGTGCTGCTGCGCGTGATGCGGGGGGCGTTGTCGTGCATGACGGGCGTTGTTTCAGAGTCGGGTTAAATGGAGGCGTCAAACGACGGGGGTCAGCCATCGTAACGCCATTGGCGGGGGACTTTTGATAATTGAGGCGCAGCGATTGCGGCAAAATAGCCGTGCCACTCAAGCCAACACCGCCATGCATACCACCTTCGACTACATCATCATTGGCGCCGGCACTGCCGGCTGCCTGCTGGCCAATCGGCTGTCGGCCGACCCGAGCAAGCGCGTGCTGCTGATCGAGGCCGGCCGCCGCGACGACTACCCCTGGATTCACATTCCGGTCGGCTATCTCTACTGCATCGGCAACCCGCGCACCGACTGGCTCTACCAGACCGAGCCCGACGCCGGCCTCAACGGCCGCACCTTGCGTTACCCGCGCGGCAAGACGCTGGGCGGCTGCAGCAGCATCAACGGCATGATTTACATGCGCGGCCAGGCCCGGGACTACGACCGCTGGGCGCAGCTCACCGGCGACGAGGCCTGGAGCTGGGACCACAGCCTGCCCTATTTCAAGCAACACGAAGACCACTACCGGGGCGCCAGCCCTGCGCACGGTGCCGGCGGCGAATGGCGGGTCGAAAAACAGCGCCTGCGCTGGGATGTGCTCGATGCCTTTGCCCAGGCCGCGCAGCAGGCCGGCATTCCGGCCAGTGCGGACTTCAACCAGGGTGACAACGAGGGGGTCGGCTACTTCGAGGTCAATCAAAAAAGCGGCTGGCGCTGGAACACGGCCAAGGCTTTTTTGCGCCCGGTCTGCGCCGCGCGGCCCAACTTCACGCTCTGGACCTCGGCCCAGGTGAGCCAACTGCTGCTGCAAACCCAGGCTGACGGCAGCCTGCGCTGCGCCGGCGTGCAGGTGTGGACGCGCGATGGCATGGTGAGCGCCAGCGCCACTGGAGAAGTCATTCTGAGCGCCGGCAGCATCGGCTCGCCGCAACTGTTGCAGTTGTCCGGCATTGGCCCGGCCGCGCTGTTGCAGCAGCACGGCATTGCGGTGCGCCACGACGCGCCGGGGGTGGGCGCCAATTTGCAGGACCACCTGCAGATTCGCGCCGTGTTCAAGGTCAGCGGCGTCAAGACCCTCAACACGCAGGCCAACTCCCTCTGGGGCAAGGCCATGATCGGCCTGGAGTACGCCTTCAAACGCAGCGGGCCGATGAGCATGGCGCCCTCGCAACTGGGCGCCTTCACACGCAGCGACCCGGCCCAGCCTTACCCCAACCTCGAGTACCACGTGCAGCCGCTCAGCCTGGACGCCTTTGGCGAGCCACTGCACCGCTTCAACGCCTTCACCGCCAGCGTCTGCAACCTCAACCCGAGCAGCCGCGGCACGGTGCAGATCAAGAGCCCCAGCTTTGCCGATGCGCCCGCCATCGCGCCCAATTACCTCAGCACCGAGGCCGACCGCAAAGTGGCGGCCGATTCGCTGCGCGTGACGCGCCGCATCGTGGCGCAACCCGCCTTGGCCAGGTACCAGCCGCAGGAGTGGAAGCCCGGCACCCAGTATCAAAGCGACTTGGATCTGGCCAAGCTGGCCGGCGACATCGCCACCACTATCTTTCACCCGGTCGGGACCACCAAGATGGGC
>JAKFXU010000325.1 GCA_021731215.1 Rhodoferax sp. | reverse complement strand
GTTGCCATCATGGTGTTAAAACTGGATTTCGACGCCGCTCGACTCGGTTCCCTGCATGGTCACGTGGCGGTGAATTAACTGCAGTTCGTCCTCCCGCTCCTTGGGCCAATAGGGCAAGGGGGCCGAGTGGCCCACCAGTGCGGTTGCCTCGAAACCGATCATGCGGCAAAACGCCTGGTTGACATAAAGAATCCGGCCGTTCATGTCCCAGGCGCGCAGACCAATGGTGACCGAGTTTTCCATCGCCTTGCGCAGGGCCACCTGGGCTTTGAGCCGCGCCTCCACCCGCTGGCGCTTGATGAAATCGCGCCTGAGCGCGTACAGACTGACCAGCATGCCGAGTAGAAAAAGCAGGGCCACCGCAAAGAACATGGCGCGGCACCATGGACGGCTGCGACACCAGCGGCATCACCTGCAGCGCCAGGTCGGCGCCCGGCAGGTTGAGTTCGACCTGGTAGAGCCCGCCACCCGCGACGGGGTGCGCAGGTGCCTGCTCGTTGCTCACCAGCCGCAGGCGATGCGCCTGCTTGAACCAGGCCGGCACCACGCCCTTGATGGCCGCGTTCATCGACAGCGCCGCCAGATAGTTGCCGGCAAACCCACCGCGGTCAAACACCGGCACGGCCAGCCAGACCACATCACTGGGCTGGCCGTCGGCGCGGCGCATCGGACCGGCGTAGCTTAAGCGGCGCAGGCCGCGGGTGATGTCATGCAGGGTGCTCAGCGCCTGGGCGTTATTCGGGTGACGGGCGGCATCGTCGCGCAAACGGGACAAGTCCGCCGGCGGGGCGTCCAGGGCGTCGACCGGCAGCCAGCCATGCGCCAGGATCACGCCGGGCTCGGTCCAGAGCATGCCGCCATGAAGGTCGGACGCCGGTTGGCTCGATGGTTCGGTCTCCCGGCTCCTGCGACCCAGCGCGGTCAGGTCGTCTTCCAGACGCCGGAAATGAAACTGCACGCTCTGCTCCACCCATTGCGCGTCGGCAATGTGCTGGCGCTGCGTCTCGTCCGCCTCAAACCTCTGGAGGTACAGCACCAGCATCACAATGGACGCCAGCAGCAACACCAGCAAGCCGAGCAGCCACAGCAAGGCGCGCCGGTTTCGCCCCAGCGGGCCTTCATCGATGCGCTGCAGCAGTTCGAAATCGAATGAGGGTTCGCGGGGTGGGGCTTGCGGTCTGGGCTTGGGGGCGATTGCGCTAGCATAGCGTCCATGCCTGACCCCCTGCAACTGCGCGCCTGGCCGCCTTGGCGCGGCACCTTCTTGACCGGTCTGCTGGCCGCGCTGATGGCCTTGGGCGGCCACGCGGCGCAAGCCGCTTTGCTGCTCCGGGTTTCGCACGTGGTGGCCGAGGAAACGCCCAAGGGGCTGGCCATGAACCGCTTCAAGGCACTGGTCGAATTGCGCTCGGGCGGACAGATCCGGGTGGCGGTCTACCCGGCGGCGCAGCTATATCGCGACCATGACGAGATGGAGGCGCTGCGCCTGGGCGCGGTGGAGATACTGGCGCCCTCCTTGTCCAAGTTCGGGCGCATTGGCTTTCCCGAGTTCGAGCTGTTTGACCTGCCTTTTCTTTTTGACAGTGTCCAGAGTGTGCGCCGGATCACGCAGGGGCCGATCGGGCAACGCCTGCTGGAGCGCCTGGGCCGCCAGGGGATAACCGGGTTGGGCTATCTGGACAACGGATTCAAGCAGATGAGCGCGAATCGGCCCCTGCGGGAGCCGGCGGACTTTGTCGGCCTGCGCATGCGGGTGCAATCGTCGCGAGTCATTGCCGCCCAGTTCAGGGCGCTGGGCGCGCGCCCGATCAGCCTGACCTTCGGCGAAACACGCCAGGCGCTGGCCAGCGCCGTGGTGGACGGCACGGAGAACCCGATTTCCAACTTCTGGACGCAGGGCATGCACCAGGTCCAGACCGATCTGAGCCTGACCGACCATGGCTACCTGGGATATGCGGTGGTGACCAACCAGCGCTTCTGGAATAGCCTGCCGGCGCCCGACAAGGAACTAATTGAGCGCGCTCTGCGCGAAGCGCTGGACTATGGCAGCCAGATATCGCCGACACTCAGAACAACAAGGCGCTGGCGGCGCTGCGCGAGGCGGGCGGCACCCGCATCCACGCCCTCACTCCGGCCCAGCGCGCCCGGTTGCGCCAGGCGGTGCAGCCCGCCTACGACGAACTGGCGCAGCGTATCGGTTCAGCCTGGGTCGATGAGTTTCAGCGCGCCCTTGGGCGTTGAGCTGGCCGGTCGCCAGCGGACCTGATCGTCATCGCGGACACGCCCATCGGCTGCTTTCTGGAAGCTCAATGGCAAGAGTTGGCGTGTCGGTCCACCCTGGTTCAGGGTGGTCAGCAACGTACCCATGCGCTACGGGTCGACGCAAAGAAGGAAAAGGCGAAGTCGTTTTATGGACAATACGGCTTCACCGTTTATGGCGATGCGCCAATGACGTTATACCTGCCGCTGATCGCAGGGTCGTTCGTGCACGTTGCTGTAATGGCCAAAAGTGGAAATCCTATTTGACTTTTGTGGGTAAGCTCCTGTAGCGACAAAATCGAAAAAACTACCAACAAACAAATCAAGGGTAACCACCTATTTCAGCGATGTTGAAAGTTGCTATATTCGCCACTGACGAGTAATCGTCATCAGACATTTCGCACTTGACCGCCAATACTGCCGGCAAGTGCAAGGCAAAAAAGCCCGAACCGGTTTATCCGGTTCGGGCTTTTTTGTTTGGCTGGTTCCTTTGTGATTTTCAAACGAACACCTTGGCGTTCAGGGCGTTGCTTTGCCCGAAAAAAACAACCGGCGGTGGCTGTTGCATCG
>JAKFXU010000332.1 GCA_021731215.1 Rhodoferax sp. | reverse complement strand
TGGTGGGGTTGCCGCGTGAATCAAGAATTTCGCGACCAACGATGTCAACAATTGCGCTCATTATTTTCCTTTGTAGAAAGTTGCTTCAGACCGGGGCGGCGACGCCCTCGACCAATACCATATTAAAAAATTGGGTTGCACCAAGGCGCTTTTCACGCGCGGCGCGGTACATTTCGCCGTCGTAAAAGACTTTGGCTGCGTCAAAACTCGGAAATCGCAGCATGGCGATGCGGCTGGGTTGCCACTGGCCTTCCAGGGTCTCAAAGCGCCCCCCGCGCACCAGGTACTCGCCGCCTGCCGCTGCGACGGCGGCTGGCGCTTGCGCCATGTACTGCTGGTACTGTTCCATGTTGGAGATCTGCATATCGACAATGATGTAGGCGGCGGGCATGGTGTTCTCTGGCGAGTTCAATTGAAATTATTTTCGAGGAAGCCGTGTTTTTTGGTCACGCCGTCCAATGCCACCAGCGTCTCCAGCAAGGCACGCATGTGTTTGAGCGGTACCGCATTGGGCCCGTCACTCAAGGCCTTGCTGGGGTCGGGATGGGTTTCCATGAACAGGCCAGCGACGCCGACGGCGACTGCGGCCCGCGCCAGCACCGGCACCATCTCGCGCTGTCCGCCACTGCTGCTGCCCTGACCGCCTGGCAGTTGGACCGAGTGGGTGGCGTCGAACACCACCGGCGCACCGGTCTCGCGCATGATGGCCAGCGATCGCATGTCGCTCACCAGATTGTTGTAGCCAAAACTGGCGCCCCGTTCACAGGCCATGAAGTTGTCTTCATTCAGGCCCAATTCACGCGCTGCGGCACGCGCCTTGTCGATCACGTTCTTCATGTCGCCCGGTGCCAGGAACTGGCCTTTTTTGATATTGACCGGCAAGCCCGACTGCGCCACGGCGCGGATGAAGTCGGTCTGGCGGCACAAAAAAGCCGGCGTTTGCAAGACATCCACGACCGCGGCGACTTGGGCAATCTGGTCTTCCGAATGAATGTCGGTCAGCACCGGCAGATTCAGTTCGCGTTTGATCTTGGCCAGAATTGCCAGGCCCTGGTCGATGCCGGGACCGCGAAAGGTGCTGCCGCTGGAGCGGTTGGCCTTGTCAAAGCTGCTCTTGAAAATGAAGGGAATGCCCAGGCTGACCGTGATTTCCTTCAGAGTGCCGGCGGTGTCCATCTGCAACTGTTCCGACTCAATCACGCAGGGGCCGGCGATGAGAAAGAAAGGCTGCTGCAAGCCGATGTCAAATCCGCACAGTTTCATAAGGCCCCCACGCTTGCCACGTTGTGTGCTGCGCTGCCTCCCGTGGGGGCCTTCGCGCCTTGGAGCGGTCCGGCGCCGCTCATATTGCCACCGCCTTCAAATTTTTGCCGGCGCTCTGGTGCTCCAGCGCCGCCTTGATGAAGGCATTGAACAGAGGATGCCCATCCCAAGGGGTGGACTTGAACTCGGGGTGAAACTGCACACCCATGAACCAGGGGTGCACGGTCTGGGGCAGCTCGACAATTTCGGTCAACTGCTCGCGCTGGGTCAAGGCCGAAATCACCAGCCCGGCCTGGCGCAGGGTATCGAGGAAATTGACATTGGCCTCATAGCGGTGGCGGTGCCGCTCGGTGACCACCTTGCCGTAAATCTGGTGCGCCAGGGTGCCCGCAGCCACGTCCGAACTTTGCGCGCCCAAGCGCATGGTGCCACCCAGATCGGAGTTTGCATCCCGGGTTTTGATGCTGCCGTCCTCGTCTTTCCATTCGGTGATCAAGGCGATCACGGGATGGGCGCTATGGGGCTCGAACTCGGTGCTGTTGGCGTCGGTCAGCCCGGCCACATGGCGGGCAAACTCGATGGTGGCGACCTGCATGCCCAGGCAGATACCCAGATAGGGCACCTTGTTCTCCCGGGCAAAACGGGCCGCACAAATTTTGCCCTCAATGCCGCGCTTGCCGAAGCCGCCGGGCACCAGAATGGCGTGAAACCTGGCGAGTTGCGTCACGCTGTCGGGCGTGATGGTCTCTGAATCAATGTAGTCAATCTTCACCCGCACATGGTTTTTCATGCCGGCGTGGCGCAGGGCCTCATTGAGCGACTTGTAGCTGTCGCTCAAGTCGACATACTTGCCGACCATGGCAATGTTGACTTCGCCTTGCGGGTGCTCGGTTTCATACACCAGTTCGTCCCAACGCTTCAAATTGGCCGGTGGCGTGTTCAGGCGCAGTTTGTCGCAAATCAGGCCGTCCAGGCCCTGCTCGTGCAAGATGCGTGGCACTTTGTAGATGGTGTCGACATCCCACATCGAGATCACGCCCCAGTCGGGCACATTGGAAAAGAGGGAGATTTTTTGCCGTTCTTCTTCCGGGATCGGCCGGTCGGCGCGGCAGATCAGGGCATCGGCCTGAATGCCGATCTCGCGCAACTGCTTGGCGGTGTGCTGGGTTGGTTTGGTCTTGAGTTCGCCGGCGGCGGCGATCCAGGGCACGTAGCTCAAATGCACAAAAGCGCTGTTGTTGGGCCCGAGCTTCAGGCTCATCTGGCGCACCGCCTCCAGAAACGGCAAGGACTCGATGTCACCCACGGTGCCGCCGATTTCGACAATCGCGACATCCACCGCCTCGGGCGTGCCAAAGCGGGCGCCGCGCTTGATGAAATCCTGGATTTCGTTGGTGACGTGGGGGATGACCTGAACCGTTTTGCCCAGGTAGTCGCCGCGGCGTTCCTTCTCCAGCACGCTTTTGTAGATCTGGCCGGTGGTGAAGTTGTTGGCCTTGCGCATGCGGGTTTCCACAAAGCGCTCATAGTGGCCCAGGTCGAGATCGGTTTCGGCGCCATCGTCGGT
>JAKFXU010000331.1 GCA_021731215.1 Rhodoferax sp. | reverse complement strand
ACAGCATTAGCGCTTACATTAAACAGGCATTAATAATGCATCTTTTGATGCGTTGTCGATTTTGACCCCATTCCCGTTGAAAGCCCCTCCCATGTCTGCATCCTTTGCCAGCACCCTTGACCTGCGCCAGATCGCGCCGGCGCAGCGTTCATCCCTATTGTCCAGCCATTGCGCGGCCTTGTTGCCCGGCCAGACGCTCGAACTGATCAACGACCATGATCCCGAGACGCTCAATGCGCAGCTTGCGCTGCGTGCGCCGGGTCTTTTCAGTTGGCATTACCTGGAACAGGGGCCGCAACTGTGGCGGGTCGAGATCGGCCACAGCGCTGGCGCTGCCAGCAGCGCGGCGTCCGGCAGTTGCTGCTCGGGCGGCGCCTGCTGCGGCTGACGCTGGCGGGCGGTTGCTCCGTCGCTGCGGCAATCTGCGGCGTGCTTATTTCCGCCATGACAGCGCTGTAAAGCGACAGTAGCGTTTACCCCCATGACAGCGACCAATACCCTTATTACATTTGAGCTTATTGATTGCAAACAAGGAGATTGGTCATGCCCTTAAAAATTCGCTTTGCGGCGGCCCTGCTGATGGCCGCCGCCGCCAGCGCCACGCTGGCACAGGATGCAGCGGCCCTGTACACACGCGCCCTCGCCGCCACCTGCGCCAATTGCCACGGCACCGATGGCCGCACGGTCGATGGCTCGGCTATTCCCTCGCTGGTCGGTATGCCCCTGAGCTACATGATCACCCAAATGAAGGCCTTCAAGGACGGCTCGCGCCCGGCCACGGTAATGCACCAGCTCGCCAAGGGCTACACCGATCAGCAGATCGACAGCATTGCCAGCTATTTTGCCGCGACCAAGCGCTAAGCCGGAGAACATCATGAAAAGACGTAATTTTGTACAAGCTTCTCTGGCCCTGGGCACGCTCGGCGGCCTGGTCGGCTGCGCCACCACCGGCACCATCCCGAGCAAGGCCAGGGTGGTCGTCATTGGCGGTGGCTACGGTGGCGCCACGGCGGCCAAGTATGTGCGCATGCTGTCGAACTACAAGATCGATGTGCTGATGGTCGAGCCCAACAGCAACTTTGTTTCCTGCCCAATTTCCAACCTGGTGCTGGGCGGCTCGAAAACCATGGGTGACATCACCACACCGTACGACAATCTCAGCGGCAAGCATGGCGTCATCCGCGTCAAGGACATGGTGAGCAGCATCGACGCCAGCAAGAAAACCGTCACCTTGGCCGGTGGTAGCACGATCGGCTACGACAAGCTGATCCTGTCGCCCGGCATTGAGCTGACCTGGAGCAGCATCGAAGGCCTGCAAGCGGCCCAGGCGGCGGGGCAGATTTTGCAGGCCTGGAAGGCCGGCCCGGAAACCATGGCCTTGCGCCGCCAGCTCGAAGCCATGCCCGATGGCGGGGTCTATGCCCTGACCATTCCACTGGCCCCCTACCGCTGCCCGCCGGGCCCGTACGAGCGGGCCAGCCAGGTGGCCAGCTACTTCAAAAAAGCCAAGCCCAAGTCCAAGGTCCTGATTCTGGACGCCAACCCGGATGTCACCTCCAAGGGGCCGTTGTTCAAGAAGTTTTGGGCCGATAACTACCAGGGCCTGCTGGAATACCGCGGTGGACACACAGCCGTGGCGGTGGATGCCAAAACCAACACGGTCAAGTTTGAAGTACAAAACGACATCCGGGCCGACGTGCTCAACGTGCTGCCCAGCATGAGCGCGGGCGCCATCGCCATGCGCTCCGGCCTGGCCAACGCCAACGCACGCTGGTGCGATGTCAATTACCTGACCTTTGAATCCACCGCCGCCAAAGACGTGCACATCATCGGCGACTCCGTGCTCTCAGCTCCGCTGATGCCCAAATCGGGCCACATGGCCAACTCGCATGGCAAGGTGGTGGCGGCGGCAGTGGTGGCCCAGCTCTCAGGCATGGAGGTCAATCCGCAGCCGGTGCTGACCAATACCTGCTACAGCTTCCTCAATGACAAGCTGGTCATTCACGTAGCGTCGGTGCACCAGTATGTGGCTGCGGAGAAAACCTACAAAACGGTGGCCGGCTCGGGTGGCGTCTCTGCGGGGCCAACTGAACTTGAAGGCGTCTACGCCTGGAACTGGGCGCAGAATATCTGGGCTGACTCGTTGCGCTAAAGGCGAAGTAAAAATAGCAGGGAGCCATTGGGCTCCCTCTTCCGTTCCCTGTCAGAGCTCTTCACCGCTGGCCCGGATTTGTCGATCATGTCCTTGTGGTGGGCGTCCTGTTAAGCACGCCAGATCTGGTACTTCATGGTCGCCACCGCGCCAGCGACGATGCCAAGCAGCGCGAGCAGGGAGCCAATGGCCAGCGTGGAGGCCCCCGTCAAACCCTGCCCCACGGTGCAGCCCAGCGCGGTGACGCCGCCAAAGCCCATCAGGAGCGCGCCAATCATCTGACTGCGCAGATCGTCGAAGGAAGAAAATCCCTCATCTTTCCAGCGAAAATTGCCGGATGCCAATGCATAGACCCAGGAGCCCAGCGCCACGCCGACGGCAGTGGCAATACCGAACGTCACCTTGAGCGACTTGTCGGTCCACAGCAGCAGCAATTCCAGGCTAAAGGCAGTCGGCGCGACAAAGCTGAGCGACTCCAGGGTGCGCGTGTTGGTGCCGAAGTAAACAATCTCCAGCGTGTCCGGGTTTTCACCATAACCCATGTTCCCGGTAAGGTACCAGCCGGCGACCACCAGCAAGCCCAGCACGAATGCACCGACGATGTGCGAGGTATTGGCGCGAAAGCGTTTATCCTTGAAAACGAATCCCAGCAGGCCCAGCGCAAGCACACCTGCGGCT
>JAKFXU010000181.1 GCA_021731215.1 Rhodoferax sp. | reverse complement strand
GAGGAGAGTCACTGCAACGCTGGTTACCGACGGTAGCTCCGACAAACTTCTTGCCCCTTTGATTGAATTGCTTTTTAGTGCTCACACAGAACTTCCTTATCAAGTGAACTGCGCTGAGGGCCTCCCGCCGTTATCTGATGGACTAAAGAAAAGAATCAATTCGGCGTTGGAACTGTTTCCGTGTGATTTCTTGTTTGTACATCGCGACGCTGAAGGTGTTGAAGCCACCGTGAGGCTGCAAGAGATTGAAACGAACTGGCCGGATTCGCCGCAAACGGCCGTCCTGATCTGCGTTGTACCAGTGCGCATGACAGAGGCTTGGCTTATTGCGAATGAGGAGCCGATTAGGTCAGCGGTTGGCAACCCAAATGGAACCGAATCGCTTGGGTTACCCGCAGTAAAAGATATCGAGGCATTGCCGGATCCCAAAGAGATTCTTTTTTCAGCTCTTAAAGCAGCGTCTGGGCTAAACGCCTCCCGCAAGCGACGCTTCAATCCCCACCAATTCAGGCATCGCGTGAGCGAACTTACGGATGATTTGGAACCGCTGCGCAAGCTCAGTTCTTTCAGGCATCTGGAGGCTCAGGTTCAGAAGCATTTGGCAAAGTCGAACAGCTAAAACAGACGCAGCAAACTGTTGGTCTTGCAAAGTCCCTGGAAACAGCATGAATACTAGGTTTTTGTGCAAGTGCTGCGCACAGCATGGCCTTGCACATCACGTACACCCCCCGTTGACTACGCAAACCAAAGGTATACCGGTCATGGCATGATGAACGGCACGTTTGGATGTGCCGTTGAAGGAGTTTTTCATGAATGACCGAGTCCCCGAATCCGTGTTGAATGCCACGCTTGCCATGGAGCAGATCAGCCGCGCCTGGGATGACGATATCGTCCAGCGCCTGGAAGACTACATCCGCATCCCGGCCAAGTCGCCCCTGTTCGACGCCGACTGGGCGCAAAACGGCTATCTTGACACGGTGGTGCGCCATGCCGCGAGCTGGATCGAAGCGCAGCAGGTGGAGGGCCTGACGCTGGAGATCATCCGGCTCGAGGGCCGCACCCCGGTGCTGTTCTTCGAAGTACCCGCGTCAACCGGTGCGGTTGCGGCGGACCCGGACAAAACGGCTGCCAAACCGACCGTGCTGATGTACGGCCACCTGGACAAGCAGCCCGAGTTCACCGGCTGGCGCAGTGACCTCGGGCCGTGGACGCCCAAGTATGAAGATGGCAAGCTGTACGGTCGCGGCGGTGCCGATGACGGCTACGCGGTGTACGCCAGCATCGCCGCCATTCAGGCGCTCAAGCGCCAGCAGGTGGCGCACCCGCGCATCGTCGGCCTGATCGAGACCTGTGAAGAAAGCGGCTCCTACGACCTGCTGCCCTACATCGACGCGTTGCGCCCGCGGCTGGGCGAGGTGGCGCTGGTCGTGTGCCTGGATTCGGGCGCTGGCAATTACGACCAGCTTTGGCTCACCAGCAGCCTGCGCGGCATGGCCAGCGGCGTGCTGAAGGTCGAAATTCTGACCGAAGGCGTGCATTCGGGCGATGCCAGCGGCCTGGTACGACTGCGGCGGCGCCACCGTGTTTGCGCTGCCCACCACCGACGACCCGGTGCAGGGCTTGCTCAACCGCACCTGGGCACCGACCCTGAGCGTGACCGGCGCCGAAGGTTTCCCTGACTTCAAGAACGCCGGCAACGTGCTGCGGCCCTACAGCGCGTTCAAGCTCAGTCTGCGTTTGCCGCCGCTGATCGATGCGGCCATGGCGGTCACGCAACTCAAGGCCCTGCTGGAAGACAACGCCCCGTACCAGGCGCGCGTCACTTTCGAGAGCGCGGGGGCGGCCACCGGCTGGAACGCACCCGGCACCGCGCCCTGGTTCGAGCAGGCGCTCAACGCCGCCTCGCAAGCCTACTTTGGCGCGCCCTGTGGCTATATCGGCCAGGGCGGCACCATTCCGCTGATGAGCATGCTGTCCACCGGCTTTCCGCAGGCGCAGATGATGGTCTGCGGCGTGCTCGGCCCCAAGAGCAACGCGCACGGGCCCAATGAGTTTTTGCACGTGCCCTATGCCAAGAAACTGACCGCGGCGGTGGCCCAGGTCATGGCGCAGGTGACTTGACGACGCCGCCGCGGCGTTGTTGGCGCGCCAGCCACAGCAGCGCGGCGCCGGTCAGGGCCACCGGCAGCAGCGAGCCGTAATTGAGCAGGGCCCAGCCGCTGGTGGTGACCAGTACGCCGGAGGCCAGCGAACTCAGGGCCAGCGTGGCGAAAACAAAGAAATTGAGCGCGCCCTGGGCCCGGTCTTTTTCCTCGGGCGTGTAGGCTTGCAGCGACAGGGTGGTGCTGCCGGTGAATAGAAAATTCCAGCCGACCCCGAGCAAGAACAGCGCGATCAAGAACTGCTGCAGGTCCACGCCGGACAGGGCCACCACAATGCACAGCGCGTTGAGCACCACCCCCACGCCCATGATCGGCAGCGCGCCAAAGCGCTTGATCAAATGGCCGGTGAAAAAGCCGGGCGCGAACATGCCGATCACATGCCATTCCAGCACCAACGCCATATCGGAAAACGGCAGGCTGCACTGCTGCATCGCCAGCGGTGTGGCCGCCATTAGCAGGTTCATGACGCCGTAGCCCAGGGCCCCGGTGGCGGCCGCCACAATGAAAACGGGTTGGCGCATGATCTCGGCCAGCGGGCGGCCACCGCTGAGCGGTTTTTTCACGGGTGGCGGCGGGAATTCAATCAACGCCAGCAGCGCCATGGCCAGCAGCGCCACTGCGGCCAGCGCCACATAGGCGCCGGCAAAGGGCACGCTGATCAGGGTGCGGG
>JAKFXU010000395.1 GCA_021731215.1 Rhodoferax sp. | reverse complement strand
GGTGATGAACACCAGCGGCCGGTTTTTGGCCCGGATCAGCTCACGGGTCTCGTAGCAATAGAACTCCATGCGGTCGATCTCACGCAGCAAATCGTTGGGGAATTCGATGTCGGCCTTGTCGATTTCATCAATCAGCAGCGCCACCGGCTGTTCGGCGGTGAAGGCCTGCCACAGCACCCCTTTGACGATGTAGTTGTGGATGTCCTTGACGCGCTGGCCACCGTCCACGTCCGCCAACTGCGAGTCGCGCAGGCGGCTGACGGCGTCGTATTCATACAGACCCTGCTGCGCCTTGGTGGTGGACTTGATGTGCCACTGCAAGAGCGGCATGTCCAGCGCGCCGGCCACTTCTTCGGCCAGCATGGTCTTGCCGGTGCCGGGCTCGCCCTTGACCAGCAGCGGGCGCTTGAGGGTGATGGCGGCGTTGACCGACAGCATCAAGTCCTGGGTTGCGACGTAGTTTTTGCTTCCTTGGAATTTCATGGTTCTGGCTTGATAAGAGGAGGTAACCCGCAGCTTTGGAGCGGATTGGTGATCTATATAATGATTGTTTGATCTATCTCAAACACTGGCTGATTGTCCTTGCAAAATGAAAAAATTCCTGTCGTCGCTGTCTGTCCTGGCTGTCACTTGCGCGACGGTTTTCTCTGCCCATGCCCAGGACGCCCAGGGTGATGTCAAAGCCGGCGAGAAGAAAATCGCCATGTGCATTGGCTGCCACGGCATCCAAGGGTATCAGGCCAGCTTCCCCGAGGTGCACAAAGTGCCCATGATTTCGGGCCAGGGCGCCAAGTACATTGTGGCAGCACTCAGCGCCTACCAAAAAGGCGAGCGCAGGCACCCTTCCATGCGTGGTATTGCCGACAACCTGAGTGAACAGGACATGGCCGATATAGGGGCTTATTACGAAGTTCACGGCAAGGTCGCAGGTGCGGCTGCTCCCGGCAAAGCGGCCGATGGCTCGGCCAGGGTCACGGCTTTGCTCACCAAAGGCGCTTGCCTGTCCTGCCACGGCGACAACTTCAGCAAACCAATTGACCCGAGCTATCCCAAGGTTGCGGGCCAGCATGCCGACTACCTGCTGGTGGCGCTCAAGTCCTACAAGACCGAGGGCAACGCGACCTGGGGCCGCAGCAACGCCATCATGGTGGGGGTTGCCAAACAGTTCACCAATGCCGAGTTCAAGGAGCTGGCCAATTACATCAGCGCGCTGCCGGGTGAACTCAAGACCGTGCCGCAGGCCAGGTTCAAGTAACGGCTCAATCCTGCGTCGCCCGGCGCTGCACACAGGCGACGTACGCGTCGCCATCGGGCGGACGCCCGGCGCGCTGGCTTTCCCAGATCATCCGGCCCAGGCATTCCATCGCTTCGTGGTGGGCTTCATGCAGCGAGTCGCGGCGGTGCGTTAGCAGTTCCACCGCTTGTCGGATGCCGCGTGGCTGGTCGATGCTGCACTGTTCGCTGATCGACAGGTGCATCGACAGGTGCAGGAAAGGGTTGCTCTTGCCGTCTTCGGCAACGTCCATGGCGGCCAGCGCCGCGTCGACATTGGCCAGCTCGGCGTGGTACTCGGGGTGTTCGTCGATCCACAAACTTGCTATTGTTTCGATGGCTTCAAGCGGCTGGCCGGCCAGGGCCTTGGCGTAAATGGCGCAAAAGAAACGGCGAACATCGGCTTGCGAGGGGCTGAACATGGAATAAGGTTAACACGGCACTGTGCGGCACCATGCGTCGCGAGCGGTCAGGTGCTCAGGGCTGGTCAGGCTGTGCGGCCAGCTCGGCCAGCACTTCGTCGGTGTGCTGCCCCAGGCTGGGCGCGCCGCGCCAGATGCCGGTCGGGGTGGCGCTCATGCGCACCGGCGGGCGCAGTTGGCGCAGCCGCCCTTCCAGCGGGTGGTCCAGTTCCTGCCAGCCGCCGGTGGCCAGCAAATGCGGGTCGTGCAGCAGGTCGTCGAGCTTCATCATGGGCATGACCGGAATGTCGTGCCGGTGAAACAGTTGCAACCAGGCCTGCGAGGTTTTCTGGCGCATGTGCTCCTGCACAAAGGCGTAGAGCGCGTCGATGTGGGCCAGGCGCTGGCTTTGGCTGCCAAAGCGCGGGTCGCTGTGAAAACGCTGCGGCTCGCCGACGATTTCCAGAAAAGCCTGCCAGTGGGCGTCGTTGTACATCAGCGCGCACAGGTAGCCATTCTGCGTGGCGTAGGGTTTGCGGTGCGGTGCCAGCATGCGCGCGTGGCCCATCGGACCGATGGGCGGCTGCCAGGTTGCCCCGCCCAGGTGCTCGCCCAGCACGAACTGCAGCAGGCACTCGAACATGGGCACCTCGACCTGCTGCCCGTGGCCCAGCCGGGCGCGGGCAATCAGCGCTGCCAGCACGGCGTGCACCAGGTTCAGGCCGGTGACACGGTCGGCAAAGGTGGCCGGCACATAGCGCGGCTCGGGGCTGCCGCTTTGGGCCATCAGCCAGGGAATGCAGGCGGCGCCCTGGATCAGGTCGTCGTAGGCCGGCCAGTCGGCGTAGGGGCCGCCCGCGCTGTAACCATAGGCGCCGCAGTAAATGATGCGCGGGTTGACGGCGCGCACCGCCTCATACGACAGACCCAGCCGCGCCATGGAAGCCGGTCGGATGTTGAAGGCCAGCACGTCGGCGCTGGCGCACAGGCGCAGCAGCAGGCGGCGTTGCGCGGCTTGCTTGAGGTCCAGCACGACCGAGCGTTTGTTGCGGTTGGCGTTGAGAAAAATGTGCCCCATGCCGGGGTGCTTCATCGGGCCAGCCTGGCGCATGATGTCGCCGCCGGGCGGCTCGATCTTGATCACGTCGGCCCCGTAGTCGCCCAGAATCTGGG
>JAKFXU010000392.1 GCA_021731215.1 Rhodoferax sp. | reverse complement strand
GGCAAAGTCAGGGTGCAACTGAACCGCCGTGCGGTAGGCCTGGATGGCGCGCTCGCGCTGACCCAAGGCGTAGGCGGTGTTGCCCGCGCCCAGCAGTGCCGCACGCTCGCTCGGCCACCTTCCCAGGGCTGATGCATAGGCGCTCTGGGCCGCGCGCGGATCGACCCGCTCCAGCGCCGCCGCAGCGCCGGCGTAGGCCGCTGCTTCGGCCGTGGCAGGCAGGCGATCAGGGGCGATGGCCAGCATCGACCAGTAGCCCGTACGCGCCCAGGTGCGCTCAAACGTGTACAGCGACATTTCCATGCGCGCGCTGCGTCCGGAGTGCAGCACCACGACGTTTCGTTCCCGGTCAAATCCGATCACCACCGCGTAGTGCCACACCGGGGAAATCGGAAAAGCCAGGTTCTGGAACACCAGCACCGGGTTGCCCGCCGCCACTTCACGCAGCACCGCTTCAAGGCGCGGACTCAAGGGGTAAGCCAGCAAACCCTGGCGTCGGGTCGCCGCCAGCATTTCAAGCTGCAGCGAGCCCTGGCGCCCCGGCAAATAAACCTGCTCGACCAGGGCTTCAGGCCGGACCGCGACACCGGCGGCGCCAGCCACCATGGCCAGCGCGGCCGGGCCGCACTCGTAATCTTCCTGGGGAAAAAACGGAACGTGGCCGAGCTCCACCCGGGCCGCCAGATCAGGCGGCCAACGCGCATCAAGTGTTGCCACCTGGGGCGTGGCGCAGCCGCCCAGCAGCAGCGCCAGCAGAACAAAAAACCCCGCCAGGGCGGGGCTTCCAAGCGAGCGCAAGCCGCCAATCATCGAACCGATCGGGTGAAGGGAAATACCTTGGTCAAGCCCATGATGTCGGTGACCAGCAGCACAATGAAGACGGTAAAGATAATACCCAGAACGTCGCCGCCGGCGGGCGCCTGGTCGATGCGGCCGGCCAGTTGCGCCACCTCCGCATCCGACATCGCCTTGACGCGTTCAGTGGCAGCCTGCGGACTGACGCCCTGGCCTAGCATCGCCTGGCGGACATCGTCGCGCGCCAGAAAAGTACTGACCCGGTCCCGGCTTGAGGCCGCGCCCATGCCAGACGTGATTTCATCGGTGGCAACGATGCCGGCTTGCGCCGTCAGCGGGAAACCGGCGCTTGTGACGCAGACAATCAGGCAAGAAGTGACGAGACGTTTGAAGTTTTTCATAAAAGTCCTTTCCTTGGGTTGCAAAACCGGCCAAAGCCAAAACTGGCCTCAACGCGTCAATATAACTGACGATTCCGGCCCAGGTCAACCGCAGTTAGGGTTCGTTCGGTAATAAGTTGTGCATTTGGCCGCCGGATTCGGGATGCGATGCTAGGCGCAAAGCGTGCCGTGTGGCTCTGCCACACAAGCGATTTGCAACAACGCAGCGCGCCCGAAGCTGGCAGGACAAATGTGCAAGTTATTGCTGAACGAGCCCTTACACCCGCAGACATCAACTCCTGGCGCGTCTCAACTCGGCCGCCCGAGCGCCAATGGCATGCAGGTCCGCACCTTCTTTGGCATGGACCAGGTAGGTTTCCAGGTCTTCCAGCGCCCGCGCGGAGTGTCCCACTTCGGCCTGCGCCAGGCCGCGGTCACGGTACTCGGCCCAGGCTTGCGGCAACAGCACAATCAGCCGGTCCTGCACCGCGATCAGGCGCGGCCAGTCTTCCTGGTTGGTGTGGATTTCCTTCAGGTTGCGCAACATCCGGGCAATGATGTCGCGCGGCGGTGAGACCTGCAGATAAAGCCCTAGCGGCACCTCAAATTCGTCCACCAGGCCACTGCGCTGGCGGAATGGCGCCAGCCGCTCGGCCAGCTCTTCGCGGCTGAGCGACTGGCCGTCCAGCGGATCGATCACCACCTGCCCGTGGGGCAGATTGACTTTGACCATGAAGTGGCCCGGAAACCCGACCCCGCGCGCCGCCAGCCCCAGACCCTGCGCCAGTTCCAGCCAGAGCACCGCCAGCGAAATCGGGATCGCCCGGCGGGTATGCAGGATGACGCTGACGAAGCTGTTGTCGGGGTCGTGATAATGGTTGACGTTGCCGGCAAAGCCCAAATCGCGAAAGAAAAACTGGTTGACGGCGCGCAACTTTTGCAGCGGAGTGGCATCGGCCGGCAGGCGCCGGCGCAATCTGGCGAGCAATTGATCGACCTCACCGAGTACCTGCTGCACATCGAGATCAGGGTAGTCATCCTGCGCCAGACTGACCGCCGCCTCCAGCAGCGGGAAATCGGCATCGCTTTGCACCAGCGTGGCAAAGTACTGAAGCGGGGTGGGAACGGCCAACGACAGATTCATACCAGCATCCTTGCCCAAAACGTTCGAGAAATCAAGCCCGGCTCAACGCCGCACGAATTGGCGCAGCTTCAGTCCAGCGGCCCAGAGCGCCATGAAATAAATCGCCGCCGAGCCCATCATCACGCCGGCCACCAGCCCGACCCGATAAAGCCGCTGGCCGCCCATCTGGGTCCAGGCAAAAGCGCCGTTGGCCCACATCAGAAACACCAGCAGCAAGGCGCTGGCGGCAATCACCTGCAGGCCAAAAACGCCCCAACCGGGCGCCGGCTGGTAACTGCCCCGCCGGAGCAGCCCGGCCAGCAGCCAGGCGGCATTGACCAGGGCGCCGATGCCGATGGTAAGCGTCAAGGCGGCATGGGCAAAAATGGGCACCAGCACCATATTGAGCAGTTGCGTGATGACCAGCACCACGATCGCAATGCGCACCGGGGTCTTGGTGTCGAGGTTGGCGTAGTAACCCGGTGCCAGCACCTTGATCGCCACAATTCCGACCAAGCCCACCCCCCAGCCCATCAGCGCATGGGTGATTTGTTGCAC
>JAKFXU010000251.1 GCA_021731215.1 Rhodoferax sp. | reverse complement strand
GGCTTCGAGTTGGCGCTTCAAGCCCAGTCGCAGCACGGCATCGTCCTCGATCAACAGCAAGCGCATGGTGCCCCAAGCCTCAGACGGACCTAAAGCGGGCGCCCGCTGGCAACGTCGATCAGGATCACTTTGACTTCACCCTGGGGGGTGAGCACTTTCACGCGCCAGACCGGGCGGCCTTCGCGCTCCGTCTTTTCTACCGCCAGCACGCGCCCGCCACTGGCCTGCTGCGCGGTCGTCGCGGCGTCATCGCGGCTGACCTGCGCCCAGGCCGGCAGGGCGAGCGCCAGCAGGAGGGCGCTGATCAGGGTAATAAGCGTTTTCATGGTGTCTGGGGTCGAGGGCAGCGGTTAGCGGCAATGGTACTCCCGCCAACCCTGCTTCGACTATTGCTCAATCGGGTCCACGGTCACGCGTACCGGCAGGCTGTGGCCCGGGTTGCTGCGCATGATGGTGGTGAAGAGCTGCCCCCGGTATTCATAGGCCACGCGGTAGCCGGTGATGCGCGTTTGTACGTCATACACGGTGCGGCAGCGCGTCACCTCGCGCTGACCGCGCTCGTATCTTCCCTGGCGCGCGTTCTCATACTGGCTTCGCTGATCGCGGTTGTCGATGCGGTCGCCGGTGATGGCGCCCAACACCACGCCCAGCGCGGTCGCGGCGTCTTTGCCGCTGCCCCCGCCGATCTGGTTCCCCAGCACGCCACCGGCCAGGCCGCCGATAATGGCGCCGCCATAACGGCGCTCCTGGGGTTCGTCATTGAAGCGGCCATGGCGCTCCTCGATCCAATGGCTGCTGCACTCGTTGCGCGGCACGTTGATATTCTCGTACTGGGGCTCGGCGCTGCGAACCCGTGCGTTGTCGGTGTAGGTCTGGGCCTGGGCGCCGAGCAAACCGGTGGCCAACAAACTGGCAATTAAAAGACGTTTCATGACTAGCTCCTTGGGTTGGTATGGAACGCAGTTTGCGCGTGCCTGCGTGAACCCAAGCTGAACAGAAGCGAGAAAGTTGGCCCAAGCCAGCGCTGGCGCTGAAGCGAGCAGGCAACAAAAAACCCGCGACTTTGGAACAAGTGCGGGTTTTTATGCGGTTAAGCCATATGCTGGTGCCGGGGCCGGACTCGAACCGGCACGCCTTGCGGCGGGGGATTTTGAGTCCAGTGCTAAAACCAGTATCGATGCGGGTTTTCGGCTCGTTTTTTCCGCAATGAATTCTTGATGGAACCGTTTTCTACCACTCTGAAGCCTGTTTTTGCGGAACGTGACTTTGGGTTGAGTTCGGCACTGCTACTTGAGAGCTAACGGAGGCGGATGAACCCCGCGAATCCGAGGATTGGGTGATATGCATTGACAATTCATCCCTTAATGAGATATCCTAAAGATATCCAAATCATGGAAATTCACAATGAAAACTCGCACCCCTGCCGATCAGATCCCGTTCCGTTACCGCACTATAGACAGCGCGACGGGCGTGACACGCGAAACAGCAAAGCGCGTGGCGGAGCGATTGGGCGTCGATGAAACCCAAGCCATCCATATTGCACTGCACGAAATGGCTGTCAAACTGTTGCCGCAGTACGAGGCCGATGATGGTCCGCTGACTGTCGTTCAAGTTCGCCAGATCAAAAAACACGTGCCGCAGGGCAAAAAGCGTTCGGTTCGCTCCAGCCTGTTCGAGGTAGAGACCACATGACATCACGGTGGTGGGACGAACCCACTGCTGGCGAAATAGTCTGGTGCCACTTTCCCGACTACATTAATCCGCATCCGAAGCCACGGCCGACACTGATACTTACGGTGTTTGATGATGAGGCACCGCAGTTTCACGTGCGAGTTGCCTACGGTACCAGCCAGCGTACGACCACCTTACACCGGGGCGAATTTGCCATCCTGCGCGAGCGCAATCTGGCGGCCTATGGCGCTGCAGGCCTAAGCTACGACACCAAGTTCGATCTAAAACAAGTACTTGATCTGCCGTACACGACTGAGTGGTTCTCGGTGCCGCCCGCGGCGCCACATGGCCAAACGCCGAAGCTTGGCACCCTACACCCTTCGCTGGTACGCGCGGTGCAGGCCGCATTTCAGGCGTCGACCAGATGAGCCAGCGCCTGACTGCTAGTCCAACCGATCGGATAACCTGAGGTCAAGGAAGCCATTGAAATAGGAGTGTTGGCGCCGATGCTGAATTGACCCAGGCTGCCGACTTCCGCTGACCCACTGTCTCGGTCGGGAGACCCGCTCCACGCAACAATTCCAGCCTCTAGAGGCTGGGGCAGTCACAATCGGCAGCCTGGGTCAAAAGGTCGTCGACAATAACATCGATGACTCCGGCACTCCAAAACGGCCCTTGAAGTTTCAGGCTTGGTCCTGTCGCATATCGACAACAGGTCGTTTCAACTTTTTTTCACAGTTTCGTCCATCATCGAACGTGAACACTCGTCCATCGAATGGATTGATCACACTCACCTGAAAGGGTGGGCTATTCAAGCGGCAGGCATTTGAAGGAGCAGCCCAGATGCCTCAATGCCGAGAGTAGTTTAGCGATCAAGGGCGGGGCTTTGGCAACGCGCGTGAAAACGCTTTTGCGGAACGTCTGCGGAAAACGTTGCGGAACAAGCTGCATATTCCATAGCAGAGAAGCTATGGTGCCCGGGGCCGGACTCGAACCGGCACGCCTTGCGGCGGGGGATTTTGAGTCCCCTGAGTCTACCAATTTCACCACCCGGGCAGTTGGGAGCGAAGGCGCGAATTATGGCACAGTGTGGGCTATGAAATACCCAAGCATTGAAGATTCGATCGGAAACACACCGCTGGTGCGGCTGCAACGCATCGGCGCTGCAGAAAACGCGCAGCGCCGATG
>JAKFXU010000476.1 GCA_021731215.1 Rhodoferax sp. | reverse complement strand
GGACCGTGGCACCATCCTGGCAACGGTCAATGCGCCCGATGGCGCCACGCTGGATTACACCAACCGTTATGCGGAGGCGCTCGAAAAAATGGGTCAGCCTTACCCGGAGTTCGACCGTATTTTTGCCAGCATCGGCAACCCGACGGTATCGCAGGCCAGCGTCATCTACCGCACCGTCGACTGGAATGACCGGGAGCGCAGCACCCTGGAGATGGCGCGCGAGCTGCAGCCCAAGTTCGCCAGCCTGCCCGGCGTCACGGCTTTCCCCATCACGCCGCCTTCGCTGGGCCAGGGCTTCCGGGAGCGGCCCCTCAATTTCGTGATCCAGACCTCGGACAGCTACGAGAACCTCGACCGCGTGGTGGAACAGATGCTGGCCGAGATCGCCAAAAATCCGGGAATCCAGTCGCCCACCTCGGACCTGCGGCTGAACAAGCCCGAACTGCGCATCGACGTCAACCGGGAAAAGGCCGCGGATATGGGGGTCAGCGTGGAAGTGGTGGCGCGGGCCATCGAAACCATGCTGGGCGGGCGCAATGTGACCCGCTACAAGCGCGATGCCGAGCAGTACGACGTGATTGTGCAGACCCAGGCCAGCGGCCGCAGCACGCCGGAAGACATTGAGGGCATCTACGTGCGCGGCCGCAACGACGCCATGATTCCGCTGTCCAGCCTGGTCTCGGTGCGCGAGGCGGTCTCGCCGCGGGAACTCAACCACTTCGGCCAGCGCCGCGCGGCGTCCATCACGGCCAACCTCGCGCCCGACTATTCGCTGGGCCAGGCCTTGACCTTCATGAACGAAACCGCGGCCAAAATCCTCAAGCCCGGCTACAGCACCGACCTGAACGGCACCTCGCGCGAGTTCAAGAACTCCCAGGGCGCGCTGGCCATCGTGTTCGTGCTGGCGCTGGTGTTCATTTTCCTGGTGCTGGCCGCGCAGTTCGAGAGTTTTGTGGACCCCCTGGTCATCATGCTGTCGGTGCCGCTGTCCATGATTGGCGCGCTGCTGGCCTTGAAGCTTTCAGGCGGTTCGCTCAATGTCTATTCGCAGATCGGGCTGATCACGCTGGTCGGCCTGATCACCAAACATGGCATCCTGATTGTTGAATTTACCAACCAGTTGCGAGGACAGGGCATGGACATGCTGGAGGCGCTGATCAAGGCCTCGTCGCAGCGCCTGCGTCCCATCCTGATGACCACCGGCGCCATGGTGCTGGGGGCTTTGCCACTGGCGCTGGCCAGCGGTGCCGGCGCCGAGAGCCGCATCCAGATCGGCTGGGTGATTGTGGGCGGCATGTCGCTCGGCACACTGCTGACCATTTTTGTGGTGCCCACCATGTACGCGCTGTTTGCCCGCAAGAAAATTCCAGGCGCCAACAAGGCCGAAGCCAAGGAGGAAGCGCCAGCCCACCACGGCGAGCCGGAACTGATCGGCAAATAAATAAGACCCCTAGGCTTGTCACTGCGTGTACTGCGCTGCACCTTGCAGGCCGCCGCTCGCCAGAGGCTTCGCTTCTGGCGCCTGTCCAAACCTGCTCAAGCAGGGTTGGCGCCGCAGGCACCAGCCCGAGGGGGCCGCTGCGCCTGCGACCCGGCAAAGCCGGTTCCGCGGCCCCTGCTGGCCTTGGGCACCTGTCCCGGTGCCGTTGAGGGAGCTGGGCGAAGCGAGCGACCGTGGGGGTTACATGCTGCCGTCGAACATCATCACGTCGACGTCTTCGCCCGCAGCGACATTGCCCTGGCCATGGTGCAGCACGATCAGGCCGTTGGCCTGAGCCATCGACGACAGCACGCCCGAGCCCTGGTTGCCGGTGGTCCGGACCTGCAAGGATCCGTCGGCGGCGCTGCTGACGGTGCCGCGCTGGTACTCGGTGCGGCCGGGTTTTTTGCGCATCGCTTCCAGGCTGCGCGCCTTGAGCAGCGGCGGCGCTGCGGCCGTGTTTCCCATCATCTGCAACAGCGCGGGACGCACAAAAGCCAGAAAAGTCACCATCACCGCGACCGGGTTGCCGGGCAAACCAAAAAGAATGGCCCCATTCGGGTTGCTATGGTTTTGGGAGCTGCTTGCGCTTGTGGATAAAGGGCTGCCGCCTGTTTTGCCTGGAAGAATCCGGCCCACGGCCATGGGCCGTCCGGGGCGCATGGCGACACGCCAGAAGGCCACGTCGCCGAGTTTTTTCATCATGGCCTTGGTGTAGTCGGCCTCACCGACACTGACGCCGCCCGAGGTGATGATGGCGTCGGCCTGCGCCGCGGCGCGGCTGAAAGCCGCTTCCAGCAGCGCCGGCTCGTCGCGCACCACACCCATGTCGATGACCTCGCAGCCCAGCCGCTTGAGCATGCCGAAGACGGTGTAGCGGTTGCTGTCGTAGACCGCGCCTTCGCGCGGCGGCTCACCGAGCGAGAGTATTTCGTCGCCGGTGGAAAAATAAGCCACCCGCAGCGGCCGCAGCGTGCTGACGGTTTTCACGCCCAGGGAGGCCGCCAGCCCAAGCCGGGCGGGCGTGAGCAGCTCACCTTTTGATAGCGCAGCGCGGCCCTGCATGAGGTCCTCGCCGCGCAGCCGGCGGTTGTCGCCCGGCTGCAGCAATTTCGGCGGAACGGTGATGTGGTCGCCCTGCAGCGTGACAAACTCCTGCGGCACCACCGTGTCCAGACCGGCCGGCATGATGGCGCCGGTCATGATCTTGAGGCACTCACCCGGCGCGACCGTGCCTTGCCAGGCCTTGCCGGCCAGCGCGGTGCCGGCGACCTTCAGTCGCAGTTCGGCCCCTGAGGCCAGCGCTGCGCCGTCAAAGGCATAGCCGTCCATGGCCGAGTTGTCATGCGGTGGCACGTCGAAAGGCGAGACCACGTCGTCGGCCAGCAC
>JAKFXU010000479.1 GCA_021731215.1 Rhodoferax sp. | reverse complement strand
ATCTCCTCGTTCAGCCTCGTCACGCGCTCCCTTCCCAAGCCGGGGCACTACACCGGTTTTTTTCCCGATTGACGAAAATGCCGCCTGGGAAAAAAATGCGGCCTCGCTCAAACAACTGCACCGCTTGCGCGAACGCATTCGGGCGATGGAAGAAAAATTAAAACGATTGGAAAAATGATGATGGATATCCACAGAATTCTCAAGCAACTGCCGCACCGCTACCCGTTTCTGCTGGTCGACCGCGTGCTGGATCTGGACAAGGGCAAAACCATCAAGGCGCTGAAAAACGTCACCATCAACGAGCCGTTTTTTGAAGGGCATTTCCCCCATCGGCCGGTCATGCCGGGCGTTTTGATGCTCGAAGCCCTGGCGCAGGCGGCGGCCCTGCTGTCTTTTGACGCGCTGGATGCAGCGCCCAACGACCAGATGGTGTATTACTTTGCCGGCATTGACGGCGCCCGTTTCAAGCGCCCGGTGGAACCCGGCGATCAGCTGATTCTGGAGGCCGAATTGCTGCGCATGAAAGCCGGTATTTTCAAATTCAAGGTGCGCGCTACGGTCGCGGGTGAACTGGCGGTGGAAGCCGAGTTGACCTGCGCCATGCGCACCATCAAGTGAGGGCGATCAGGTGACGTCGATTCATGCCACCGCCCTGGTTGACCCCGGAGCCGAACTCGACAGCTCGGTGACGGTGGGGCCTTACACCGTTATAGGTCCGCACGTCAAAGTCGGTGCCGGTACCAGCATCGGTCCGCATTGCGTGATTGAGGGCCACACCAGCATCGGGCGCGACAACCGCATTTTTCAGTTCAATTCGCTGGGCGCTATTCCGCAAGACAAAAAGTATGCCGGCGAGCCGTGCGAGCTGGTCATTGGCGAGCGCAACACTATTCGCGAGTTTTGCACTTTCAATATCGGCTCACCGGGGGATGCCGGCGTCACGCGCGTGGGGGACGACAACTGGCTGATGGCTTACGTGCATCTGGCGCACGATTGCGTGGTCGGTAATCACACTATTTTTGCCAACAATTCCCAGTTGGCCGGCCATGTGCAGGTCGGCGACTGGGTGATTCTGGGCGGCTTTACGGTGGTGCACCAGTTTGTGAAAATCGGAGCCCACAGCATGACCGCGATGTGCTCCCTGCTGCTGGCCGATCTGCCCCCGTTCGTGATGTGTCAGGGCCAGCCCGCCGCAGCGCGTTCCATGAACTATGAAGGACTGCGCCGGCGTGGTTTTTCACCCGAGCGGGTGGCGGCCGTCAAGGCCATGTACAAGGCGCTGTACCGCGATGATCTGACTCTGGAAGTCGCCCGGATCCGCATTGCGGAGTTGCGTGAAACCAAGCCCGCGTCTGCGCCCGATGTGGCGATGATGTTGTCATTCCTGGAGCAGGCGTCGCCCCAGCGCGGCATTGTTCGCTAGGCATGAACGCCACCGGCCCGCTCCAGGCGGCTCTGGTCGCCGGCGAAACCTCCGGCGACTTGCTGGCCGGTTTGCTGCTGGACGGCCTGCTTGAGCGCTGGCCCGCTCTGCACGCGGTCGGCATTGGGGGGCCGCAGATGCGCCGTCGCGGATTTGAGGCCTGGTGGGCGCATGACAAACTGGCGGTACACGGTTATGGCTGGGAAGTGCTGCGTCGCTACCGCGAAATTGTGGGTATTCGCGAACAGCTCAAGACCCGGCTGCTGCAACAGCGCCCGGACATCTTCATCGGCGTGGACGCGCCTGACTTCAATCTTGATCTTGAGGCCGCGCTCAAATCGCAGGGCATCAAGACGGTTCATTTTGTGTCGCCTTCGGTCTGGGCCTGGCGCGCCGAGCGGGTCGAGAAAATCCGTTTGAGCGTGGATCATGTGCTTTGCCTTTTCCCGTTTGAGCCGGCTCTGCTGGCGCAGCACGGTATTGCCGCCACCTATGTGGGCCACCCCTTGGCGAATGTCATTCCCCTGGTGCCCGACCGCTGCGCGGCGCGCGCGCTGCTGGGGCTGGCGCAAGAAGACCAGGTGCTGGCCATTTTGCCGGGCAGCCGCAAATCCGAAATTCAGCACCTGGCCTCGCGTTTCTTCCAAGCCGCAGCGTTGGTAAAGCAAGCGCAGCCAGCCATCAAACTGCTGGTGCCGGCGCTGCCGAACCTGAAAGCGCTGATAGAACAGGCGGCTCGGCCTTGTGGCCTGTTGGAACAGCTGCAGATCATAGAGGGGCAATCGCACACGGTGCTGGCCGCCTGCGATGTCACGCTGATTGCCAGCGGCACCGCCACGCTGGAGGCGGCCTTGTTCAAGCGCCCCATGGTCATTGCCTATCATATGGGTTGGCTGTCGTGGCAGATCATGCGGCGCAAGCAGCTGCAGCCCTGGGTCGGTTTGCCTAACATTCTTTGCCAGGATTTCGTGGTGCCCGAGTTGTTGCAGGACGCCGCCACGCCGGCGGCGCTGGCCCAAGCGGTGTTGCGCTGGTTGGTGGCGCAAGACGCCGAGCCAGAGAAAATAGCCGCCCTGCAATCCAGATTCACCGCGCTGCACGTCCAACTGCAGCGCGACACCTCCCGATTGGCCGCCCATGCGATCGAGCAAGTACTCCAAGGCTGAACAAGCCCTCATGCACCAGGCGGCGCTCCGACAGGCCGCGCTGCTCTGGGATATTCCGGGACTGGTGGCCGGAGTCGACGAGGCCGGGCGCGGCCCGCTGGCCGGGCCGGTGGTGGCGGCGGCCGTGATTCTGGATGACCGGCATCCGATCAAGGGCTTGGCCGACTCCAAAAAACTCAGCGCGCTGCGCCGCGACCAGCTGTTCGATGAAATCCGCGCCAAGGCCTTGTGTTGCTCCATTGCCCAGGCCAGCGTCGAAGAAATTGACCAGCTCAATATCT
>JAKFXU010000257.1 GCA_021731215.1 Rhodoferax sp. | reverse complement strand
CCCTTGGCCACGCGCACCACCGCCTGCGCTGGCGCGGGCGTCATGCCGCCAATCAGGTCGCGCACCGGCATGGTGGAGAGCAGATAGTCGCAAGGCAGGCAAAAAGGCGCGCCGCTGTCCTGCTGCACCCCGCCAACCGATACCGCCCTGCCGCTCTCCATGGCGATGCCGGTGACGCGGTGGCCAAAGCGTATCTCGCCGCCGCCAGCCGTCACCCGGTTGGCGACTTCCTGCCACATCTGCCCCGGCCCGAACTTCGGGTACAGGAAGCGTTCAATCAAACTGGTCTGGGTCTCTTTCTGGCGCACGCCATCGGCGCCGGCGACCCATACTTTTTTTGCCGCATGCAGCAAGGCTCGTCCGACCGACAGCCCCTTGATGCGCTGCGCACCCCATTGCGGGCTGATCTTGTCGCAGGGCACGCCCCACACCTTTTCCGTGTAGTCCTTGAAGAAGGTGAGATAAAGCGTCCGGCCAAAACGGTTGACGATGAAGTCCTCCAGGTTGCGTTCTGGCTTGCGGGGAAAGAGGCAGACATAGCCGTAGCTGGCGGCAATTTTGACGAGCCGCACAATGCCCAGCTTGCGCATGGTCTGCAGGTTGAGCTTGATCGGGTAGTCGAAGAATTGGCGCAAGAAATAGATTCTCGACAGCCGGGAGCGGATCAGCATCCGTTGCTCGGGGCTGGCCGGATCGGGGACGGTGTGGCTGGGTGCAAGCGTGCGCCGCTGGTTCTGGTAAGCGATCTCTACTGCCGCCGCATCTTCCGCGGGCTCGATGGGCAGGATATCCTGCCACCACTGCATCACCCAGTCCGACTTGGAGAAAAAGCGATGGCCGCCAATGTCCATGCGATTGCCATGGTGGACGACAGTTTTCGCAATGCCGCCGACGTCTGCGCTGGCTTCAAGGACGATCGGCTTGATGCCGGTACGCCTGAGCAACTCCAGCGCGGCGGTCAATCCGGCCGGCCCGGCGCCGATGATGAGGGCGGTTGGCTCAGGCATTGGATTGTTGGGGTGTGGACTTCTTGCCGCCCGCCCCAACCGAGAACAGCAGTGCTTTGCGGGCGCCGAAATTGAACAGAAAAATCAATACCGCGGCAACCATCTTGGATTCCAGGTAGTGCAGTCCGGCCAGCTCGGTGAACAGCCACATCAATGCGGCATTGAAGGCCAGACCCAGAACCCCGATCACGGCAAATAGCGCAAACTCATGCACCCGGTTGTCGATGCTGCGGTGCTTGAACACCCAGCTTATCGACAGCGCGTAGTTGACCGCAATCCCCGCCATGAAGGCAAGGGAGGCGGAAAAAAGGTAGTACAGGCCGGCCAACTCGGTGAGCAGGTACAGCAAGGCAAAGTCCACCCCAAACGCCACACCACCGACGACGAAGTAACGGAAAAACTGGGTGGAAAGCTGCTGAGCCTGTCCCCGAAAAGCATGCTCCATAGCGGATGATTAAATTCAGAGAATGGAGATCGCGAATTGAGAAAACGCAAACACGAGCAAGCCGCACACCAAAGACACCCGGATTCAATCCTGATTCCTCAGTTGGACGCATCCGGGTCGGCGCGACAACGCAGTTGTAGGGTGGGCAAAGCGCAGCGTGCCCACGGACACTGGTTTGTTGGAGTTGTAGGGTGGGCAAAGCGCAGCGTGCCCACGGACTGGTTTGTTGGAGCGGATTGAAGTTGGTGGGCACGCTGCGCTTTGCCCACCCTACGGCTACTGTCGGAATCGTCAGTTTTTCTTATCAGCTTGATCGGGCCAGGTGTCCGCAAAGTTGCGCCGCAGGTAGGCACAGTCGTACAAATAAAAGTATTGACGGCTGGTTTGCTCCCGATGCCGCTCCATCACCCCGATCCCGAAATCTTTCGACAAGATGACGTAATCCAGCACCGGGTCGTGGCACACGTGCACCAGCCCCTTGATGCCCGCCTCGGGCAGCCGGGATGCATTGCCCCCCCAGTCGAAGACGCCATCTTCCAGGCCCAGTGCGGCCAGGCGGTCCATCCGTCTTTTCCCTTCGATGGCAGTCTGCCTGGAATACACGATTCCCGCTGTTTGCAGCTTCGATGCGTAATTGGCGCGACCGAGCGCGAACCAGCTCATTTTGGCGTCATTTTCCCAGTACACCAGGGCATGGGCCGGGATCTGCCGGCTGAACGCGGGGATCGGGTCTTGCAAAGCCCGTTGTTCGTAATAGGCGTCCTGCGGGTTGGGCCGGTACCAGATCGCAATCGACAGAAATAGCAGGAACAAGACGCCAGCCACCGCGCCAAGGTGAACAAATTTTCGCGGATCAGGCCCATAGCGCCAGACCGCCAGCAACAGTGCCAGCGCAATGACCCCGCTGCCGGCGCCGGCGAGCAATGCTTTGATCCAGCCCAGGGTGAAGTACACCAAGTTCTCGAACCGGCCAGTCGTGCTGGTCAATTCTGCGGCGGCCATCAACCACGAGCTGGCGACCCACAAAACCGCCACCAGCAGCGGGAACAGGTAAAGCAGCACTATGCTGGTTTTGGAGAGCTGAATTTCTTTCCCCGTTCGTGCCTGCCAGATCAACAGGGCGGCGAGCAGCAGGGCCAGAACGCCCCCGACAGTGTCGAGGGTCAGACTGGCGGCGAGAAAGCCCAGCAGCAGGATGCGATAGAACGGGCCACGGCGCCAGAACCGGGCGGCCAGCCAGGCGGCGGCAATGCAGGAAAAAAGCTGGACCAGCCACAGCGCGCGCCAGGGCTGGAGCTGGATCAGCAGCAGCTTGTGAAAGAGCGAGCTGCCAAGCCAGGTCAGCAGCAAGGCGGCGCCGCCGAGCAGCAGGGCCGCCACAAAGGCGCGCCGCTGCGCGCCCTGCGCCGCCATGCCCGCAG
>JAKFXU010000498.1 GCA_021731215.1 Rhodoferax sp. | reverse complement strand
CAGGCGAGCGGGGCCGCACTATTTACGGCGCCCTGACCGCCATCCTGCGCGCGCGCATGCAAGCCGACGCCGGCCCGGTCACCTTGCTGAACTGCGACAACCTGCGCCATAACGGCGCGCGCGCGCGCAGCGGCCTGCTGCAGTTCATCGAACTGATCGGCGACAACGCGCTGCTGGCCTGGGTGCAGGCCCACACCAGCAGCCCCAACGCCATGGTCGACCGCATCACGCCGCGCCCGACCTCCGCCATCGCTGAGCGCGTGAAGGCCGCCACCGGCATCGCCGACGCGGCGGCCCTGATGGCCGAGAGTTTCATCCAGTGGGTGATCGAGGACAACTTCATCGCCGGCCGCCCGGCCTGGGAACAGGTCGGCGTCGAGATGGTGGCCTCGGTGCAGGCCTATGAAGAAGCCAAGATCAGGCTGCTCAACGCCAGCCACAGCTGCATCGCCTGGGCCGGCACGCTGGTGGGCTATCAGTTCATCCACGAAGGCACGCACGACCCGGTGATTCGCCAGCTCGCCTTTGACTATGTGACCGACGACGTGATGCCGGTGCTCGACATGCCCGAGCACCCCAGCCCGATCGATCTGGCGAAGTACCGCGATGTGGTGCTCGAGCGCTTTGGCAACCCGGCCATTCTGGACACCAACCAGCGCGTGGCGATGGACGGCTTCTCCAAGATTCCCGGCTTCATCGCACCCACGGTGCGCGAGCGGCTGGCGCGTGGCGAATCGATTGCCAGCGTGGCCATGCTGCCGGCGCTGTTTCTGGCCTATCTGCAGCGCTGGCACAAGGGGGAGATGCCCTACAGCTACCAGGACCAGGCCATGGACCCGGCCGTGGCGCATGCGATCTGCGCCAGCGCCGACCCGGTGGCCGCCTTCTGCGCCGATGGGCCGTTGTGGGGCGAGCTGGCCGGCGATGCGCGGCTGGTGGGCGCACTGCGTCAGGCCACGACCCGGGTCAGCCAATTTATCAAGGAGCATCATCAATGAATTCAACTGTCAACCTGCGTCTGCAAGACAAGCACGCGCTGCTGACCGGCGCCGCCGGTGGCATTGGCCTGGCGGTCGCCAGCGCCTATTTGGATCAAGGCGCGCGCTGCAGCGTGGCCGACATGGGCGCCCAGCCCACGCCGGAGCTGGCCGCCCTGATGAGCGCCCACCCGGACACGCTGCAGTACCTGCGCGCTGACGTGACGCAACTGGCCCAGATCGATGCCCTGATCGAGGCCGCGCAACAGCGCTTTGGCCCCATCAGCACGCTGTTCAACAACGCGGCGATCTTTGACATGGCGCCGCTGCTGGAAAGCGGTGAGGCGATGTTTGACAAGCTATTCGCCGTCAACGTCAAGGGGGCGTTCTTTGTGATGCAAAAGGTGCTGGCGCAGATGGTGGCGCACCAGGTCCAAGGCGCCGCGGTGGTCAACATGGCCTCGCAGGCCGGCCGGCGCGGCGAGGCGCTGGTGTCGCATTACTGCGCCAGCAAGGCCGCCGTCATCAGCTACACGCAAAGCGCAGCACTGGCCATGGCGGCGCACCGGATTCGTGTCAATGCCATCGCGCCCGGCGTGATCGCCACGTCGATGTGGCAGCATGTCGATGCCTTGTTTGCCAAGTATGAAAACCTGGCCCCTGGCGAGAAGAAAAAACGCGTCGGCGCGGCGGTGCCGCTGGGTTACATGGGTGACCCCACCGACATCTGCGGCGCCGCCGTGTTCCTGGCCAGCGCCGAGGCCTCTTACATCACGGCCCAGACGCTCAACGTCGACGGCGGCAACGTCATGTCCTGAAGGGTACGATGCTACCCACCATGGCCACCAAACCGCGTCAACTTAAACCCGAGCTGGAGCGCGACTACAGCCGCTCGACCGAGCTGGGTTACGAGCCGCCCGACGAGGCCGGCTTCATCCGCTGCCTGTCGCACGGCTACCCGACGCCGCTGGCGCGCTGGCACTACCACGACGAATACGAGCTGCACCTGATCACGGCCACTTCGGGCAAGGTCTTCGTGGGCGACTGGATCGGCCAGTTCCAGCCTGGCCAGGTGGTGCTGACCGGGCCGCGCCTGCCGCACAACTGGGTCACCATGGACCTGCCCGAGGGCGGCGTGGCCGAACGCGATCTGGTGATCCAGTTCCCGCATGAACCGATCGCCGCCGGCAGCCAGCACATCGCGGAGCTGCGCGAGCTGCTGCCGCTGCTCGAGCGCGCCAAACATGGCATCGAGTTCTTCAGCCTGTACCCGCAAGCGCTGGCGCACTGGCGGCGCATCAAAGCGCGCCATGGTCTGGCGCGCTTCGCCGCGTTCTGCGACTACTTGAGCGAACTGGCGCAGTGCACCGACTACCGCCTGCTGTCCAATGCCCAGTTGCAGAGCGTGGACAACGACGCCCAACTGGAACAGATCAACGCCATCGTCAGCCGCCTGACCGAGAACCTGAGCGAAGCCCTGTCAGCGGCTGATCTGGCGCGCGAACTCGGTATGAGCGAGAGCCGCTTCTCGCGCTTTTTCCGGCGCGCCACCGGCAATACCTTCACCGATTTCGTCAACCATGTGCGCATCAACCGCGCCTGCCAGCTGCTGATGGAGTCGGATCTCTTTATTACCAACATCGGCTTTGAAGTCGGCTTCAACAACATCGCCAATTTCAACCGGCGCTTCCTCGACATCAAGGGCATGACGCCGAGCGACTACCGGCGCCAGGCGGCCAAGCGCTTCGGTTTGAAGAAATTGAACCATGTACCTCGGCATTGATCTGGGCACTTCGGGCCTCAAACTGCTGCTGCTCGACGCGCAGCACCAGGTGCAGGGCAGCGCCGATGCCGCTTTGACGCTGCAACGACCCCAGCCCAACTGGAGCGAGCAGCA
>JAKFXU010000433.1 GCA_021731215.1 Rhodoferax sp. | reverse complement strand
GCGTCGTCGCACCTACCCAGACACGCCGCCCGCAGCCCACTCGGGCGCGTCCAACCGAGGAATCTAGGATCATTTTGCTCACTCCTTCGGTTGTTGACCGTCAAGCCCGTGCGTAGCCGTTCGGGTTGCCGCTTTGCCAGCGCCAGGCGTCCGCGCACATGGCGTCCAGGCTGCGCTGGGCGCGCCAGCCCAGCAGCGCCAGCGCCTGGGCCGGGTCAGCGTAACACGCGGCAATGTCACCGGCGCGGCGTGGCGCCACCTGGTAAGGCACAGCCCTGCCGCTGGTTTGCTCAAAAGCGCGCACCATCTCCAGCACGCTGTAGCCCACCCCGGTGCCCAGGTTGACGCACAGGCACTGGGCCTGCAGTTGCAGCCGCTGCAAGGCCTTGAGGTGGCCCTGCGCCAGGTCCACCACGTGGATGTAGTCGCGCACGCCGGTGCCGTCGGGCGTGGCGTAGTCGTTGCCCCACACGTTTAAAAATTCGCGCCGCCCCACTGCCACCTGGGCCACAAGCGGCAGCAGGTTGTTGGGCGTGCCCTGCGGGTCTTCGCCGATCAGGCCGCTTTCGTGCGCCCCGACCGGGTTGAAGTAGCGCAGCACGCCGATGCGCCATGTGGCGTCGCTGCGGAACAGGTCGCGCAGCATGGTTTCAATCGTCAGCTTGGTCTGGCCATAGGGGCTGGTGGCGGACAGCGGATGATCCTCGCTCAGCGGCAGGCGCTGCGGCTCGCCATAAACCGTGGCCGACGAACTGAACACCAGCGTCTTGACGCCGCACTCGGTCATCGCTTCGAGCAGTCGCAGCGTGCCCACCACGTTGTTGTCGTAATAGGCCAGCGGGTTTTGCACCGACTCGCCCACCGCCTTGAGACCGGCGAAATGAATCACTGCACTGGCGCCACTCTGGCGCAGGGCCGCTGCCAGTGCCGCGCGGTCCCGAATGTCGCCTTGAATCAGGCTCGGGTTCTTGCCGGTGATGCGCTGCACCCGCGCCAGCGCTTCAGGCTGGCTGTTGCTGAAGTTGTCAAACACCGTGACCTCATGCCCGGCAGTGAGCAACTCAACGCAGGTGTGCGAGCCGATATAACCGGCGCCGCCAGTAACAAGAATCATGGTCATGGTGGGTGTGCTGCCAAAGTGGGGGCAAGTTTAGTCTGCTCACAAGGGGTCAAGCGCAACAAGGCGCCGATTCCCGCTCGGCACCGCTGACAATCGTCCGCTGGGCCTATGAGGGCACAAATCGGGCGCCACCGGCGGACTCCTTACAGCAGATGCATCTGTCGCGCCGCCTCGGTCAATTCGGCGCGAAACGCCGGATGCGCGATGGCGATCAGCTCCTGGGCGCGCTGCTTCACCGACTTGCCGCGCAACTGGGCGACGCCGAATTCGGTGACGACGTAGTTGATATCGTTCTTGCCGGTGGTCACATGCGTGCCTGGTGTCAGCGTCGGTACGATGCGCGTGATGGTGTCGTCCTTGGCGGTGGACGGCAGCACGATGAAGGCCTTGCCGCCGCGCGAGCGGTTGGCGGCGCGCACGAAATCGACCTGGCCGCCAGTGCCGGAATACGGCACGCAGCCCAGGCTCTCGGAGCCGCACTGACCCAGCAGGTCAATCTGCAGCGTGGCATTGATCGCCACCAGCTTGTCATTTTGTGCGGCGAGGTAGGGGTCGTTGGTGAAGTCGACCGGGTGGATTTCGAGCGCCGGATTGCGCTCCATGAACTGGTGCAGTTTTTTCGAACCAAGCGCAAAGGTGGCAACCGTTTTGCCCGGCAGATAGGTCTTCTTGCGGTTGGTGACGGCGCCGCTCTCGATCAACGTCAAAATGCCGTCGCCGATCATCTCGGTGTGGATGCCAAGGTCGTGCTTGGCGGTCAGTTGCATCACCACCGCATCCGGGATGCCGCCGTAGCCGATCTGCAGCGTCGAGCCGTCCTCGATCATGTCGGCGACATATTTGCCGATCGCTTCTTGCACCGGGCCGATTTTGGGCAAGCCCACTTCCAGTACCGGCTCGCTGCTCTCGATCAGCGCTGTCACCTGCGAAATATGGACCTGGCAGTTGCCATAGGCGAACGGCACGTTCGGATTGACTTCGAGCACCACGGCGCGCGCCCGCGCGACCGCCGCCATGGTGTAGTCGGCGCCCAGGCTGAGCGAAAAATAGCCATGCGCATCCATCGGCGAGGCCATCGACAACACGACGTCGGCCGCAATCTGGCCGCGCTTGATCAGGCTCGGCATTTCTGAAAAATAGCTGGGAATGAAGTCGATCCAGCCGCTCTGGCCGCCAGCGCGCGAGGCGCCACCGAAGAAGAAGGCGACGTGGCGCACATGGTCGACCGTTTCCGGGTCGAAGTAGCCATATTGGCGCATCGCCAGCAACTGCGCCACCTTCACATCGGTGAAGCGGTGCCGCTGCTCGGACAACGCCGTCAGCAGCGTGGGCGGTTCACCGACACCGGTGGGGACGATGATGCAGTCACCCTTCTTGAGCAGGCTGAGGGCATCGTCGGCGGTGTCGCGTTTTTTTTGGTACAGGTGCTGGACTGACATGGTGCGCTGGGTCCCCTCGCTTGCTGCTATTGGTTGCCCGCCACGACCTGGCCGGCCTCAACCGCCGGACTCGACGCTCGATGTGGCGTGCTGGTCCTGGCCCAGCATGTTGGCCAATTGGGGCAGTGCCAGTTGCAGCGCGGCCTTCAAGGTATGCGGGGGGTTGATGATGAACATGCCGCTGGCCGGCAGGCCGGGGCGAATCACCTCGCCCGCTTCATCGGCGGTTAGCTTGCTGGACTTGACCGTCAGGCTGGCGTTCAACCAGCTCTTGCCGGCCTTGGTGGCCAGTGTTTTGAGTTTGCGCGGCACGTCATGCGCCTCGGGCCGCGGAAT
>JAKFXU010000295.1 GCA_021731215.1 Rhodoferax sp. | reverse complement strand
TTGCTGGTCAGCGCCCTGCTGGTGCGCTGGGCCGGCGCGCCGGTGGGACAAACCTATGGTCTGTTGCTGCAAGGCGGATTCGGATCAACTTTTGCCTTCAGTGAAACGCTGACCCGCGCCATCCCCTTGATGCTGACCGGTCTGGCAGCCACCGTGGCCTTCAAGGCGCGGCTCTTCAACATTGGCGCGGAGGGGCAACTCTACGTAGGCGCACTGGCCGCCGTCGCCGTGGGCGGCCTGCATGGCGGTACTGGCTTTGATCTGCCACCCCTGCTGCTGTTTGTGTTGATGATGCTGGCCGCCGCCCTGGCTGGCGCCCTGCTGCTGCTCGGCCCGGCGCTGATGAAAGCCAAACTGGGGGTGGACGAGGTCGTCACCACCTTGCTGATGAACTTCATCGTGTTGCTGTTGGTCTCGATGATGCTGGACGGCCCGATGAAAGACCCCGGGGCGATGGGCTGGCCGCAAAGCGTGGCCTTGATGGGTGAGCTGGAGCTGTCCAAGTTGATCCCGCAAACCCGCGTCCATACCGGCTTGCTCTGGGCCGTGACCCTGTCGGTCAGTCTGTGGGCGCTGATGAAGTACACGGTGCTGGGCTTTGACATCCGCGCTGTCGGTGCCAACGCCCGTGCGGCCGCGTTTGCCGGCGTGCCAGTAACCCGCACCGTGGTGCTGGTGGCCATGCTGTCGGGCGCACTGGCGGGCTTGGCCGGCGCCATTGAAGTGGCCGGGCGCACCAGTTACGTGACGCTGGACATGTCGCCCGGCTATGGCTACACCGGCATCGTGATCGCCATGCTCGCCGCGCTGCACCCGCTGGGCGTGGTGGTGGCCAGCGTGTTTGTGGCCGGCGTGCTGGTCGGTGCCGACAGCATGAGCCGCGCCGTTGGCGTGCCCACTTTCATTGCCGACGTGATCGTGGCCACCTCTCTGATCTCGGTGCTGGTGGCCACGCTGCTGACGCAATATCGGGTGAAGTGGCGATGACTGAACTATTCGACATTCTTGCCAATCAAGCCTTCTGGGTGGCGGTACTGCGCATTGCCACGCCTCTGATCCTGGGCACGCTGGGCGTGCTGTTGTGCGAACGCGCCGGGGTCTTGAACCTGGGTATTGAGGGCATCATGGTGGCAGGTGCCTTCACCGGCTGGCTGGCGGTTTATCTGGGAGCGCCTCTGTGGCTGGGCGTGTTGGTAGCGGCTGGCACGGGGGCGGTGTTTGGCTTGTTGCATGCGTTCCTGACCGTGGTGCTGGCGCTGTCGCAGCACGTTTCCGGGCTGGGCATCACCCTGCTGGCCACCGCCCTGAGTTACTACGGCTACCGCGTGAGCTTCCCCAAGGTCAGCACGCCGCCCACCGTTACCCCATTGGGTGACATGGACTGGCTGGGCCTGCCCATTTTGTCGCAGCAAACCCCGCTCACGCTGCTGGCACTGCTGCTGGTGCCATTGATCGCCTACACGCTGTACCGCACCCCCATGGGGCTGGCCGTTCGCATGGTGGGCGAAAACCCGCAGGCGGCCGAAGGCCAGGGCGTGTCCGTGGCCTGGGTGCGCACCGGTGCGATTGTGGCGGGCTCCAGCCTGATGGGCGTGGCCGGTTCGTTTTTGACGCTGTCGGCCTTCAACGCCTTCTTTTTCAACATGGTCAACGGGCGCGGCTGGATCTGCGTGGCCCTGGTCGTGTTCGCCTCCTGGCGCCCCGGCAAGGCGCTGCTGGGCGCCCTGCTGTTCGCATTTTTCGACGCGCTGCAACTGCGCCTGCAGCAGTCCGGCGCGGCCGTGCTGCCCTATCAGTTGTACCTGATGCTGCCTTATGTGCTGTCGATCGTGGCGCTGATTCTGGTCGCGCGCAAAGCCAGCTACCCACAGGCGCTGATGAAACCCTACCGCAAAGGTGAACGCTGATGCTGGATTTACTGATCAAAAACGCCACTCTGCCCGACGGCAGAACCCAGATGACCGTCGCCGTGCAAGATGGCCGCATCAGCGCCGTCGAACCCGGCCTGGACGCGCCGGCCCATGAAACGCTGGACGCCGGCGGCTACCTGCTGAGCCCGCATTTTGTCGACCCGCATTTCCACATGGACGCCACCCTGAGCTACGGCCTGCCGCGCGTCAATGAGTCCGGCACGCTGCTCGAAGGCATCGCCTTGTGGGGCGAACTCAAACCCCTGCTCACCGCCGATGCCCTGATCGAGCGGGCGCTGACCTACTGCGACTGGGCCGTGGCCAAGGGCCTGCTGGCCATTCGCAGCCACGTCGACACCAGCGACCCGAGCCTGCTCGCCGTGGATGCGCTGCTGGAAGTGAAAAGACGAGTCGCGCCCTACCTCGACCTGCAATTGGTCGCCTTTCCGCAAGACGGCGTGCTGCGCAGCCCGGGCGGCGTGGACAACCTCCAGCGCGCGCTCGACAAAGGCGTGGACGTGGTCGGCGGCATTCCCCACTTTGAACGTACCATGAGCGAGGGCGCTGCCAGCGTGAAGCTGCTGTGTGAAATTGCCTTTGATCGCGGCCTGCTGGTGGACATGCATTGCGACGAGTCCGACGACCCGCTGTCGCGCCACATCGAAACGCTCGCTTTTGAAACCCAGCGCCTGGGCCTGCAGGGTCGCGTCAACGGCTCGCACCTGACCTCCATGCACAGCATGGACAACTACTACGTGAGCAAGCTGCTGCCGCTGATCGCAGAAAGCGGTGTCAGCGTGATCGCCAACCCGCTCATCAACATCACCCTGCAGGGCCGGCACGACACTTACCCAAAACGCCGCGGCATGACGCGCGTGCCGGAGCTGCTGGCGGCCGGCGTCAACGTCGCCTTCGGCCACGACTGCGTGATGGACCCATGGTACGGCTTGGGCAGCGCCGACATGCTGGAGGTGGCGCACATGGGCC
>JAKFXU010000296.1 GCA_021731215.1 Rhodoferax sp. | reverse complement strand
CTATCGCGGATGGTGGGGGGTAACGAAGCGCGAGGATTTGCTGAAAAGTTTGGATGAGCCAGAGCGCGATGCGAACTACATGGTGAATCAACCTATTACGGCGAGCCGATTCAACTTCCGACCTGGACAAGCCGGTGCCCTGTATGCGAGTTGGCCAACCCTGACGGAGCTGGCAAGTGGCGAGCCAATCACAGGTTACAAAGAAAATCGCGGTTTTTCATTGATCGACTCAAATCGCCAAAATCTTGCAACTTTGATGCAAAGCTACTTTGATAAATCGTTGCCGTGGGATCAATTTGCAAGTTCAGAAACTGGCATAGCTAAGGATGCTGCACGATTCGATGCGAAGGTTGCTCGAACCAAGTGTCTCGCCGCAGAAACATACGAGCCACAGAGAATTCAACGTTATTTACTGCGCCCTTTCGAGTTACGGTGGGCCTACTATTGTGCTGTCCGTCCACTGTGGAACGAGCCGCGACCCGCACTATATCGGCACCATCAAAAGCAAAATAAATACCTACTGTCGCGGCCATCTTCTGTAGCCCAGCCAGAAGGCTTTGTCATGCTGATGACAACGTCGCTAGTGGACTTTGATGCGATCCGTGGACACTCCTACAACTTTCCTGTCACCGTGTATCGCGAAGCGCAAAGTGATGGCCAGTTGTTTCAAGTGGCAGATCAAAACGCAACTGCAAATTTATCAAATTTCACACGCCACTACCTCACCGCCCTCGGCCTCCCCAACCCCGACACCGACCGCGACACCGCCGAACTGATCTGGATGCACGCGCTGGCCATCGGCTACAGCCCGGCGTACCTGAGCGAGAACGCCGACGGCATCCGCGAAAACTGGCCCCGTATCCCCTTGCCTGAATCACGCGTGGCTTTACTGGCTTCCGCCGCGCTGGGCCGCGAAGTGGCGGCACTGCTGGACACCGAAGCCGCCGTGCCGGGCGTTACCAGCGGCGCCATTCGGGATGAACTCAAACCCATTGCCGTCGTCAGCCGCGTGGGCGGCGGCGCGCTCAAGCCTGAAGAATTTGCCCTCACGGCTGGCTGGGGCAGCGGTGGTCAAGGCAGCATCACCATGCCGGGCAAAGGCAAGACCGAACCCCGCGCCGCCGGGCCAGACGAGCAATGCGCAGGCTTCGGCAGCGCGCCCACGCTGGACGTGTACCTGAACGTCTCGGCCTATTGGAAGAACATCCCGCAACCGGTGTACGACTTCACCATCGGCGGCTACCAGGTGATCAAGAAGTGGCTGAGCTACCGCGAGCAGCGCGTGCTGGGCCGGGCCTTGACCATGGCCGAGATCATGGAAGTCACCGCCATGGCCCGTCGGCTGGCCGCGCTGGTGCTGCTGCAACCCCAACTCGATGAGAACTACCAGAGCGTGGCGGCAGGTGCTTGGACGTTTGGCGAGATGGCCTGATGCGTGTGATGCCAACCGTGCAAAATGCGTCCTTGACTATGGAGAGAAAACATGCTCACCCGGCTTAGAGTCAAGGGGTTCAAGAACCTGGTCGATGTGGACGTTCGATTTGGTCCATTCACCTGCATCGCCGGACCAAATGGGGCTGGCAAATCGAACCTGTTCGATGCGATTACGTTTTTAGGTGATTTGGCCTCGATGCCCATCATGAAAGCCGCAGGTCGGGCAAGGGGCACCAATGGCCGAATCTCGGATTTTCACAGCCTCTTTTTCAAGGACTCCAAAGGCGACTTTCTTCCGATGCTTTTCATCGCGGAAATGATCGTTCCCGGCAAAGTCATTGATGACTTTGATCGCACTGCAAAGCCGACCGCTACGTTTCTTGAATACACGCTAGAACTTCGGCTTAGCGAAACCCATGCCGATTCATCACCTGCTGACCCGATCTACATTGAGCAGGAAGGGCTTCGCGCAATCAATTCAAGTGAAGCGACAAAACACCTTGGATTCAACCCTGAACCGGGGTGGATCAAGAAGCACGTCTTCGGACCGGGACCCAGGCGCACTGCGTTCATCAGTACACAAATGTCTGGCCATCCGAGCCAGCCTGCGATCAGGCTTTTTGGTGATCAGACGAAACAAGGAGGTCCGCCGTTCCTGGTGCCAGCCAGAAAATCCCCGCAAACCATTGTGTCTGGCGCCAACTCCTCATCACACCCGACGGCATTGGCAGCGCGAAGTGAACTGCGCTCATGGCGATTGTTGCAACTCGAACCATCCGCACTGAGGCGTTTCGACAACTTTGGTGATGATCCGCATATAACCTCAACGGGGGAGCATTTGCCTGGTGCTTTGATGCGACTAGACAATCATGCAGAGGTTTCTCAGCGTTTGTCAGAGTTGTTGCCAGACATTGTGTCGGTCAATGTGGATGCTGATGAAAAGCGACAAGTCAAGACATTGCTTCTGACCATGAAAGACAAAGAGACCTATACCGCAAGCTCTCTGTCCGACGGGACGCTGCGTTTTCTGGCGTTGGCCGTGCTGGCATTGGATCCTGAATTTGGCGGGTTGCTTTGCATGGAAGAACCTGAAAATGGAATTCATCCATCGAGAATTCCACAGATGCTCAGCTTGGTGCGTAGCTTGTCGGAGGAGGTTGAGGCTGATGACGATGGAACGTCAGAACCATCGATCCGACAACTGATCATCAATACCCATTCACCCTTGGTGGTCGCCGAGTTGCGAGACGATGAATTGCTGTTTGCCGAAACATTGAAGATGAAGGCAAAAGCTTTCGTAAATTTCAAACCACTCCCTGCCACCTGGCGTCAAACCGCCTCCGGTGCCAAAGGGGCAGAACTGATCACAAGAGGGGAAATTTTGTCTTATTTGAGTGGCCACAAGTACTCGGCTCGATCAGTTGGACACACAGATCTTGTGGGACGTTTGGCTGAATCGCCCCC
>JAKFXU010000079.1 GCA_021731215.1 Rhodoferax sp. | reverse complement strand
GCCCATACCGCCCTGGTTCACGCCGATGCCAACACCCCTGATCTGGCCGAACTGATCCAGGAGATGGCCTTGCGCACCGACTCGGGCTATTTGTTCGGCGGCTTGTCGTCCAGCCGCTCCAGCTCGGTCCAGTTTGCCGTCGGCGGGGACGGCAATATCAAGGGGCAGGGTGCGGCCAGCGGTGTGTTCAGTGGCGGCTTGAGTGGCGTCGCCTTTGGCGCCGGCGTCCACCTGGTGTCGCGCGTGACGCAGGGTTGTTTGCCGCTGGCCAAAGCGCACCAGGTGACGGCGGCCGAGAACAATCTGGTGATCGCGCTCGACGCCGAGCCGGCGCTCGACGTGATGTTGCGCGAGCTCAAGGTGTCGCTGGATCAGCCGCAAACCGCGCTGATGGCGGTGCGCGCCACCCTGGTGGGCTTGATGCGTGCCTCCGGCAGCGCGGGCTCGCGTGGCGACGGCGTTGCGGTCAGCCGGACCGGCAATTTTGGCAGCGATGTGATCGTGCGCCACATCATCGGCCTGGACCCCGTGCGGCGCGGGCTGGCCGTGTCGGACCGTCTGGAGGTGGGTATGCAACTGGCCTTTTGCCAGCGCAATGCCCAGGCCGCCCGGGCCGATTTGATTCGGGTCTGCGCCGAGATCCGCGAAGAGCTGGAGCCCGAAGAATTGCCGCTGGCAGCGGCGACCGCGCTGGCCGCATCCGAGGCCGAGGCGGCGCCGCACCCGGCGCGCGGCATCGCCGGGGCGGTCTACGTCAGTTGCTCCGGGCGCGGGGGGCCGCACTTTGGCGGCCCCAGTGCCGAACTGCAGATCGTGCGCCGGGCGCTCGGGGACGTGCCGCTGGTGGGCTTCTTTGCCGGTGGTGAGATTGCCCACAATCACCTGTACGGCTACACCGGGGTGTTGACGGTGTTTACGACACAGGATCGGGTTTAGTTGATGCTTGTCAACCCTTGGCTGACGGTTCAAAAACAAAATCCCTGATCAGGGTGTTCTTCGTTTTTTAAAGCACAGATTTCATAACAGGAGCGGTAAAGGCTATGAGAAAAATGTCTGGCAAGGGTCTGGCTGCAATTTGTTTGATGGTGGCGGCCGTAACCGTTTCAAGTCAGTCCTTCGCTCAAAATGGCTTGTCGGCCATCAGTGCCGTATCGGCCCTTCCGGTTGCGTCGGTTCAGGCTGCTAGTGCGGTGGGTGCTTCGTTGGTGGAGGCTTCGGCAGTTCTGTCGGTGGTCGGCGCCGTGTTGGTGGTCAAGACCGTGGAAAGCACGGCGCGCGGCACTTTGTACGTTCTGGAGCGCGTCTCGGACGGTGCCAGGGTGAGTGTTGAAATCGTCGGCAAGGGCCTGGGTACTGCATCGGTCATCACCGGTGCCGTGGTCACCACCAGTGTGATTGCGGCGGGCGTCGTTCTTTCTGTCGCCGGCGAGGCCATTGCCTTCATTCCCAATGAGGTGGGCCGGGCTTTGTTGTACAACGAAAAACTAACGCGCTAACCAAACACGGCAGGAGTTGATCATGACGGTGTCGCTTCGGATCATTTGGCTATCGGCAGTCCTGCTGGGAACAGCGTCGGCCCATGCGGGGCGTTCTTGCGAGACTCAGAAGATGTCGCGCGAGGTGATCGAAAAAGGGCTGACGATGGCCGAGCAGACCCGCCAGGCGCTCGATGCCAGCAGTGACCGGGTGGTGTTGTTGGCGCGCTCGGGTCAGGATCTTTCCAAGTATGGTTTGCAGTACTCTCATGTCGGATTCGCCTATCAACAGGCCGACGGCAAGGGTGGACACACTTGGCGCGTGGTGCACAAATTGAATGCATGCGGCACGGCGCAGGCCGATATTTACCGGCAAGGCCTGGGAGAGTTCTTTTTGGATGATCCCTGGAGGTATGAAGCGGCCTGGGTCGCGCCCAATCCGGAAATTCAGGCGCGCTTGCTGCCCTTGCTGCAAGACAATGCGCAGGTCGCGCGACTGCATCACCAACCCTACAGCATGGTCAGCTACGCATGGGGTCGCCAGTACCAGCAGTCGAATCAGTGGCTGATCGAAACGCTTGCCGCCGCCATTGAGCCCTCGGTGAACTCACGTGAACGTGCGCAGGCCTGGTTGCAGTTCAGGGGCTATGAGCCCACGACCCTGGCAATTGGGGCCTTGACACGCTTGGGCGCCCGCGTCACCGCCGCCAATGTGGCGTTTGACGATCACCCCAATGAAAAACGTTTCTCTGACCGGATTGAAACGGTGACGGTTGACTCGGTGTTTCGCTGGTTGCAGAGAGAAAAACTGGGGCAGGCGACCGTGACCTTGCGGCTCAAACCGTAGCGTCCGCCGTCAGCGTAGGCCACGCCCGAACTGCCGGCGCAGGCATGGCAGGTACAGGTTTCGTCCAGTGGCCGCAGATCTGTTTTGTGGCGGGCGGTGCGGATTTTCAGGTCGCCAAAGCGGGTGAACAGCGTACCGTTGCGCGCATTGCGCGTGGGCATCACGCAGTCGAACATGTCCACCCCCTGCGCCACGCCTTCGACCAGGTCTTCCGGCGTGCCGACACCCATCAGGTAGCGCGGCGCGGGCTGGCCGTAACAGGTGGTTCACGGTATTTTCTCACGGCAATTTCCTGACACAGGGTCGCCAAGGGCACGGCCTGCACATCAGCCCCGAGCGGGAAGGATTCTTGTCCGGGATAGACGAGCAGTTTTCGCGTCGGCGCAAGGTCGTCGCAGGCGGCATGAAAACCGCGTTCAACCTTGGGCGTCAGGCTGCGTTTGATCTCAATGGCCCAAAGTTCGCCGCTGGGCCAGACCAGCAGCAGGTCGATTTCGGCACCGCCGCTGGTGCGGTAAAAGTAGGCTTGTAGGCCCGCCGGGGCACTGCCAAGCAGGTTTTCGATCACGAAGCCCTCCCAGCT
>JAKFXU010000443.1 GCA_021731215.1 Rhodoferax sp. | reverse complement strand
GACGACGAACTCATTGCCGTGTTTGAGATGGAGGTGTCGGAATCTGTCACGGCGATGCGCGAGTGCCTCATGAGTCTTTATCGGCCGGAGGCGGATCGGGTCAGTGCGCTGAATGAAGTGCTGCGCGATGATTACATCAAGGACTCGGTGGCCGGGGTTGAGCGCTGGAACAAGGTGCTTGAAAAAGCGGGGATTTCCGTCAAGCTTAGGGTGCCCCATAAGGCTTTTCACCGCAACATCGGCGCACTGTCAGGCGTCAAGATATCGCCGGACGGCCGCGTGGTATCCGACGCCGAATGGAATGCCTCGGTGGGCCAATGGTTGCCCAGCAACGAAGATCGCGCTTACGTCGCCAGTCTGATGGGTCGCGTCGTCGAGCCAGGCAAGTTTGCCAACTGGATTGCACCGCCTGTCATGGGCATCAATCGTCAGCCGGTGGACTTCGAATACGTTCGCTTTAACTGACTTTCCCCAGCAACGAAGATCATGCAGGGGGGCCATTGAGCCCCTGTTTGCCATTCAAGCCGATGACCGGAAACCGTCATGGATATGACCGAAATACACGTTATCAAGCAGCACCTGATTGATCCTGAAATCTGCATCCGCTGCAACACTTGCGAAGCCATCTGCCCGGTTCAGGCCATCACGCATGATTCACGCAACTACGTGGTCGATGCCGATAAATGCAATCTCTGCATGGCCTGCATATCCCCGTGTCCGACCGGCTCCATCGACAACTGGCGCACGATGCCGCGTCTCAAGGCCTACACGTCTGACGAGCAACTGACCTGGGATGAGCTTCCGTCCGAGCTCACCCCGGAAGAACTGGCGGCCGAGGGCGTGGCCGTCGATGCGACGCCAGAGATCGAGCCGGTGACGCCTTCGCTGCCGGCTGCGGTCACTGGTGAGACGGCCTTCAACAGTGCGCAGTACGGTGCCACCTTGCCGCCCTGGTCGGCGGCGCACGGCTACACCAATATGTATGGCGCCAAGGCGACCGAGAAATTTATCACGGCCACAGTCGTTGGTAATGTGCGTGTCACCGAAGTGGGGAAGGAATACGACACCCACCACATCGTGCTCGACTTTGGCAGCATGCCCTTCCCTGTGCTGGAAGGGCAGTCGATCGGCATTTTGCCGCCTGGCAGCGACGACAAGGGAAAGCCGCACTATGCCAGACAGTATTCGATTGCGAGCCCGCGCAATGGCGAGCGACCCGGTTACAACAATGTGTCACTCACCATCAAACGCGTGCTGCAAGACCATCAGGGCAACGCGGTGCGCGGTGTCGGCTCGAACTACATGTGTGACTTGCAGATCGGCGACAAGGTGCAGGTGATCGGCCCGTTCGGCACCAGCTTCCTAATGCCGAACCACCCGCGATCAAACATCGTGATGATTTGCACTGGCACGGGTAGCGCACCCATGCGTGCCATGACCGAGTGGCGTCGTCGACTGCGTCAATCAGGCAAGTTCGAAGGCGGCAAGCTGATGCTGTTCTTTGGCGCCCGCACCAAGGAAGAGTTGCCGTATTTTGGGCCGCTGCAGACCCTGCCCAAGGACTTCATCGACATTAACTTTGCTTTTTCGCGCACGCTGGAGCAACCCAAGCGCTATGTGCAGGATGTGATGCGCGAGCGCGCCGCTGACCTGGGCGGCTTGCTGAAAGATCCGAACACCTACTTCTATGTGTGCGGACTCAAGAGCATGGAGGAGGGCGTGGTGCTGGCCCTGCGCGATGTGGCGCAGCAGGCCGGCCTGACGTGGGAAGCGGTGGGCGCGGCAATGAAAAAGGAAGGTCGACTCCATCTTGAAACCTACTGAGCCGGGTTTCGTTAATATTATTTTGTCGACCGAGACGTCAAGCGCCTTTCGGAGCCAGCCCATTCATGCGATGAAAAATCTGATCATTTCATTCCGCGCCACCGGCGTAGCTCAAGTCACCATGTCCCGTCCGTCGGTGTTTAATGCTTTTGACGAGGCGATGATCGCCGAACTGGAAACGGCCTTCAACCAGCTTGCAGCTGATCCGGTAGTGCGCGTGATCGTGTTGGCGGGCGAAGGCAGGCATTTCAGTGCCGGCGCTGACCTGCAATGGATGCAACGCGCCAGTACTGCCTCCCATGAGTGGAACTTGAACGATGCGCGCCGCTTTGCCGGCATGCTGGCGTGCATTGAGGCTTGTCCCAAGCCCACCGTGGCCCGGGTCCAGGGCGCGGCACTGGGTGGTGGGGTCGGCTTGATGTGTGCCTGTGACATCGCTATCGCTGCCGACAATGCCAGTTTTGCCGTCAGCGAAGCCAAATTTGGCATCCTGCCAGCAGTCATTGGTCCCTATGTTGTCAACGCGGTGGGCAGGCGCCAAGCCAGGCATTTGGCACTGACTACTAGGCGCATTACTGCCGACCAGGCCTTGGCCATCGGACTCGTACAGCAGGTGGTGGCGCTAGATGCGCTTGACGCGGCGCTGGATGCCACCGTTACGGAACTGCTTGCCGGTGGAACCAACGCGCACCGCGAGATCAAACAGCTCTTTGGGCAACTGGAAGTGGGACCGATCACCAGCGAAGTGCGCGAGTTGACTGCACAAACGATTAGCCGCGTGCGCGGCACAGACGAGGCCCGGGAAGGCTTCACCGCTTTTTTGGACAAGCGACCTGCCAACTGGATTCCACAATGACGACAAACAGTCTCCATGCGGTGCCGCTGCTGGTGGTAGGTGCTGGGGTGATGGGTGTGGGCATTGCCCAGATAGCCGCCCAAGCCGGCCATGCCGTGATGCTTTACGATGCCCGCGAAGGCGCTGCCGCAGAGGCCAAGGCCAGGCTCGCTAAGAGCCTGGAGGCGCTGGTCACAAAAGGCAAGTTCACCGTGCAGGACATGGCACAAACGCTGTCGCGTATCGAAACTAT
>JAKFXU010000375.1 GCA_021731215.1 Rhodoferax sp. | reverse complement strand
AGGCGGAACAGGCGCACGTCGCGATAAAAGCGTTCGATGCCGTAGTCGCTGAGGTAGCCCGCGCCGCCAAAGATCTGCACCGCGCGGTCCGCCACGCGGCCACACATTTCGGACGCGAACAGCTTGCAGCACGAGGCCTCGGTGGCTACGTTGAGACCCTCATCGCGCTGGCGCGCGGCATCGATCACCATGCAGCGCGCGGCATAGAGTTCGGCCTGGCTGTCGGCCAGCATGGCCTGCACCAGCTGGAATTCGGCAATGGGCTGGCCGAACTGCTTGCGCTCGATGGCGTAGTTCAATGCGTCGCGCAGCATGCGCTCGGCCACGCCGACGCAGATGGCGGCAATGTGGATGCGGCCTTTTTCCAGCACTTTCATCGCGGTCTTGAAACCCTGCCCTTCCTTCGCACCCATGAGCTGGCTCGCCGGCACGCGACAGTTCTCGAAGATAACATCGGCTGTGTGCGCGCCGCGCTGCCCCATTTTCTTGTCCACCTTGCCGATGCTGATGCCCGGCGTATGGGCCTCGACGATGAAGGCCGAGACGCCGCCCGCCCCCTGGTCGGCCGGGTTGGTGCGTGCCATCAGCGTGAAGAGGCCGGCCTGCGGTGCGTTGGTGATGAAGCGCTTGGTGCCATTGACGATGTAATGCTCGCCCTGCGCATCGCAGCCCTTGATGGCCGTGGTGCGCAACGAAGCCGCGTCCGAGCCGGCGTCGGGCTCGGTCAGCGCAAACGACGCGATGAGTTCGCCCGTGGCCAGGCGCGGCAGGTATTTGGCTTTTTGCTCGGGTGTGCCATCGAACACAATGCCCTGCGAGCCGATGCCCACCGTGGTGCCCAACAGCGAGCGAAAACAGGGCGATGTCTGGCCCATGGCCAGCATCACCATGACCTCTTCTTCCATGGTCAGGGCCAGGCCGCCATATTCCTCGGGCACGGTCAGGCCGAACAGGCCGATCTGCTTCATGGCCTCGACGATGTCAGGAGGAATCTGGTCGGTTTCGGCCACTTGAGCCTCGGCCGGCACCAGGCGCTCGCGCACGAAGCGGTTGACGGTGTCAAGCAGAGCTTTCAGAATGTCAGGGTCGCGGATCATGGTCTCTCCGTTTGGAATACTTAAAGGGCTTCGGCCGTGCCCAGAATTGCAGTGGACTGGCTAGACAGCGTGCCGCCGTTGCCGTGCGCCAGAGCCGTGCTGGCCCCCGCCACCTGGCGTTCGCCGCACTCGCCGCGCAACTGGCGCACCGCCTCGATCAGGGCAAAAATGCCGTACATGCCAGGGTGCACGCAGGACAGGCCACCGCCGTTGGTGTTGACCGGCAAATGGCCGCCGGGCGCGATGCCGCCGTTTTGCACAAAGGCCGCGCCCTCGCCCTTGGCGCAAAAGCCCAGGTCTTCCAGGAACAGCAGCGTGTTGATGGTGAAGGCGTCGTAGAGCTGCACCACGTCAATCTCTTTGGCCGTCAGGCCCGCCATGGCGTAGGCCGCGCGGCCCGACGCGCTGGCGGCCGTCACGGTCAGGTCGTGCATGCTCGATATCTGCCGGTTCCACACCGCCGTGCCGTTGCCCAGCACATAGACCGGCGGCCTGGGCAGGTCGCGCGCACGCTCGGCGCGCACCAGCACGTAGGCGCCGCCGCCGTCGGTCACCAGACAGCAGTCGCGCACCGAGAGCGGGTCAGACACCATGCGCGAAGCCAGCACGTCATCGATGCTGAGCGGCTCGCGCATGAAGGCCTCGGGGTTGAGCCGGGCCCAGGCCCGTGCCGCCACCGCCACCTCGGCCAGGTCGCGCCGGGTGGTGCCGAACTGGTGCATGTGGCGCGAGGCCGCCAACGCGTAGGCCGAGGCCGGCATCATGGGTTCATAAGGCGTCTCGTACAGCTGCGGGTCCAGGAACTTGCGCGCGCGTGCAATCTCGCTGCGGCTGAAGGCACCGGAGCGCTGGGCGCTGCCGTGGAACTTGCGCGCGCGTGCAATCTCGCTGCGGCTGAAGGCACCGGAGCGCTGGGCGCTGCCGTAACAGACCAGCACCGCATTGCACTGGCCGGACTGCAGCGCATGCATGGCCGGCAGCAGGTGCGCAATAAAGCTGGAGCCGCCCAGCATGGTGCCGTCGATGTAGCGCGGCCTCAGGCCCAGGTACTCGACCACCGGCATGGTCCACATGGTGGACGCCACGCTGGCGGTGCACAGACCGTCGATATCGCTCATTGTCAGGCCGGCATCGGCCACGGCGGCACGGGCCGAGCGCGCCAGCAGTTCCATGTCGGTCAAGCCCGGCGCCTCGCCGCAGCCAAAGGTGGCGACACCGGCGATGGCGGCGCTGGCGCGCAAGTGTTTCAGGCTGCTGCTCATGCGTCGCCTCCTGGCACGGCGTCGAACAGAACCAGGCCACGGCCTTCGACAATTTGTACGCGCGCTTTCACGCGCTGACCGATCTTCACGGCATCGGGCATGACGTTGTCCAGCCGGCTCATCAGGCGCACGCCTTCGTCAAGGTCGATCAGCGAGACGTTGTAATCGCCCCCGGCATCAAGCTTGCGCCGCACCGTGGTCACGGCATAGACCGTGCCATGGCCCTCGGGCGCGACAAATACCAGCGCCTCGCTGCCGCAATGCGGGCACAGTTCGCGCGGGAAATAAACGTAGTGCTGGCAACCCTGGCAGTGCTGGATCAGGAAACGGCCCTGGTCGAGTTCGGCCTGGTGGCGGGCCTGGACGCCGCGCGCGGGCGTGGCTACTTCGTTGTTCATGCTCATCTCTTCAGTTTGAGTATCAGACCGGATCCCAGCAGAACACGTCGCCCGAGCGGTCCAGCGGGTAAAACATGGCTTTGAGCGCGGGCAGCGCATGGCTCGCCACCGACTCCGGCGTCCAGCCTTCGCTGCGGTGCACCGAGCGCACCGGGCGCGGCCTGTC
>JAKFXU010000144.1 GCA_021731215.1 Rhodoferax sp. | reverse complement strand
GATTCTGGCCGCAGCTGAAGTCGGCGGATTGATTGAGTTTGCGAATCGTCACCCCCAAGGGTTTGACATGATTATTGGGGAGCGTGGGGAGTCGCTGTCTGGCGGGCAGCGTCAAGGCGTGGCCATTGCCCGGGCCGCCTTGCTTGAGCCTCCTGTCCTGTTGCTGGACGAGCCCACAGGGGCCATGGACTTTTCGTCTGAAGCGCAGTTCAAGGAGCGTTTGCGTAGCTACGCAAAACATAAGACCATGATTGTGGTAACTCACCGAAATACCCTGCTGGATCTCGCTGACCGGATTATTGTTATCGACGAAGGGCGCATCGTTGCTGACGGGCCCTACGAGCAAGTCATCGAGGCGTTAAAGGCTGGTCGCATTGGGAAGGCTTCATGAAACCGCGCTGGATAACGTGGGCCCGTCCGTTGATCAGGATTCTTGAGGCCATCCGTCGCGCTTTACAGCCGCGGCTGGATCGCACAATTGCATCTTGGCGACAAGACGATGGAAGGATGGATGCGGGCTTCAGCGGAGACGCGGACCGGGCCATCCTTGATCAGGAGCCGCTACGTGCGCGGCTGCTTGTCAACAGTCTCGGCGTTGTCCTGGTTTTGGCGATTTTGTGGGCGGGCCTTTCCGAGATCGACGAGATCACCAAGGGTGAGGGGAAGGTTATTCCGTCCAAGCAACTGCAAGTCATGCAAAGCCTTGACGGAGGCATAGTCTCGGAAATTCTTGTTCAAGAGGGACAGGTTGTTGAGCCGGGGCAGATTCTCGTCAATATCGATACCACCCGATTCGACTCTTCTGTCAAAGAAAATCGGGTTCAATACTTGGCCTTGCTAGCAAGGGCGGCGCGTGTCCGAGCTCTTGCTGAGGGCGTGGCTTTTGTTCCTCCGCCCGAAGCGGTCGCTGAAGCCCCAAAGACAGTAGAGGAAGAGTTGCGAGCTTATGAGGCGAGTACATCCACCTTGAATGCGCAGCTGTCGATTGCGCAGCAGCAACTGGCGCAACGTCAGCAAGAGCTGGTGGAAATGCGCGCAAAGCGGGATCAGGCTTCCAGAGCATACGAATTGACTTCCCGCGAGCTGGGGTACACGAGACCTCTGCTGAAGGACGGCGCGGTATCGGAGGTGGAATTGCTCAGGCTAGAACGGGAAACGGGAAGGTTCCTGGGCGAGCGGGAAATGGCCTCTGCCCAAATATCGAAAACTCAGTCAGCCATAGCGGAGGCGTCACGCAAAGTACAGGAAATCACTTTGAATTTCCGAAGTGAAGCGCGTAAAGAGTTGTCAGAGACGCTGGCAAAACTTAACGTGAGTTCAGCTGGGGGTGTTGGCCTTGCTGACAAGGTTGACAAGTCTTCCCTGCGATCTCCCGTTAAAGGCACTGTGAAGCGTCTTCTGGTTAATACTGTGGGTGGCGTGGTTCAGCCTGGGCGAGACATTATCGAAATTGTTCCTCTCGAGGAGAACTTGTTGCTGGAGGCGAAGGTTCTGCCCAAGGACATTGCATTCTTGCGCCCGGGTGATCGGGCACTGGTTAAGTTTACCGCGTATGACTTCTCCATTTATGGTGGTCTTGAAGCCAAATTAGAGTTTATAGGCGCAGACTCGGTGACTGACGAGCGCGGCAACACGTTTTACACCGTGCGCGTTCGTACCGAAAAGTCCAAGCTGGGCGAAGGCCTTCCCATCATTCCAGGGATGGTTGCTGAGGTGGACATTATCACTGGGCAAAAATCCATTTTGTCCTATCTCCTGAAACCTGTTTTGAAGGCAAAACAGGCAGCCTTTACCGAGCGCTAGCTTGAGATAGCAGTGGGAAATCAGGAGTCTGTTCATCTATTTCTTTGCCCGAATGGTCGCATGCTTCCTCGCTGGAGCGAGGCTTTTCAGAGCGGACGAGCGGGCAGACCTCAGGCACCACGGGCGCCCAAGTCAGGCAATTTTGCTGTGGTTTGGTTGCGCTTGGAACATGGGTTATCGGTGGCCGTCCAGATTGAAAACTTGGCGCCGCAGTTTAAATTGCTCCCGTGTGTGGTACTGAGTGATCAACCGTCGGATGAGGAGGCGCTTGCTGCATTTGCCGCCGGGGCGAGAGGATATTGCAATACCCATGCCGCTGCGCAGCTTTTGGTCCAGATCGCTGCAGTGGTACTCCAAGGGGGACTTTGGATTGGCGAGTCATTGATGAAAAGGCTCGTTAGCGCCACTGGCCGGCTTCAGGGGAGTGTTGTCTCGGCAGCCGAAGGCGAAACGTGGTCTAAAAATCTTACTGAGCGGGAAAAGCAGGTGGCCCGCACGCTCGCCAGTGGCGCGAGCAACAAAGAAATTGCGCGCACGCTCGGGATTACGGAACGCACCGTCAAAGCCCACGTGGGTGCTATTTTTGAGAAACTCCAAGTACGAGACCGCCTGCAGCTATCGCTCAGGGTTAATGGCCATTCGGTAAAGGACTGACGGCCGCTCTAGTACCTCAGTACAGTTCACAGGTGAGAGTAAGCCCATTACATTGAATCCAATGTAATTACTCCGTCTGGAATTCCCATGGCAAACGAAGCCAAAGTTGTCGGCAATGTGGTTTTGATTGAAGGCGTGGCCTTTGCTCAGAATAAAGAGGGCGTGCAACGCCAGCTGAGGTTCGGTGATCCTGTATTCGAGGGTGAGGTTCTTGTCACAGCCGTTGGCGGGCGTGTGGAACTGGCTTTCGATCAGGGCGGGAAGTTTCTCCTCCGTTCTAAGGAAACCGTCACGCTGGATTCGACGGTCTTCGACAACATACTTCCTGATGGCAATAGTGGCGCTCTGTTGCCGCGCGTCGGTGAGCTGACAAGCATTTTGAATGCGATTAACGAGGGGAGCAGTCTTGACAGGCTTCTTCAGGAGACATCCTCGGGTGTTGCCTCTGCTGCTGGTGGTAGTGTTACAAGTATTCGGCCGGATGACGGTAATAA